>DTTI01000068.1 GCA_012964825.1 Candidatus Neomarinimicrobiota bacterium | reverse complement strand
TTTGGATCAGGATGGCACCATGGACATTATTTATGCCAATCAAAGAGGAGGGTCGCTTCACGGTGGTGTCGGGTGGTACAATAACAACAGACGAATTCATGTCTCCACAGCAGGTTCCGATGAAAGTGGTAACGGTTCAGAAGCAAGCCCATATGAAACGATTCAACATGCAATAAACATAAGTCATAGCTCAGATACTGTTCTTGTGGCGGAAGGCACTTATGCAGAAAATATTAATTTCCGCGGCAAGGACATTGTTGTGGCATCGAAAACCTTAACGACAGACGATCCCACAACAATGAAGAGTTATGTAGCGCAGACAATAATTGATGGAAGCTCACCCTCGAATTCAGACAGCGCCTCAGTAGTTACTTTTGTGGGTGAAGAAACCTCAGCGGCATTGTTACTGGGTTTCACGATACAAAACGGTACTGGCACAAATATTACAATAGATGGTGCAAATAAAAGTGTTGGCGGCGGCATTTATCTTTACAAGTCCAGTCCTACACTAAAGCATCTTGATATAAAGGACAATGATAGTGACCATGGCGGTGGAATTTTCTTCGATTACAATAGTGATGCATCACTTGCATTTTCTACTGTTCGAAACAATCAAGCGGTTACGGATGGAGGCGGCATATGCGTCTATAGCCTTTCAGACGTAACGTTGGACAGTATCCTGATAAAGGATAACAGTTCCGTAAATGGCGGCGGTTACGCTCACCCTAAGGCATCAAATACAGAACTAAAAAATGTTCGGGTCATTTCGAACATCGCAAACACCAATGGTGGCGGAATGTATATTGGTGGTGGAGGCTGGAACGACTCAAAACATTATAATATTCTTGTATCAGGGAATAGTGCCGGTTCTGCGGGAGGTGGCATTTATCTTACGCACGCAAAAAATAGATCACAGTTCTTTGATTCAATCATTTCCAATAATTCATCAGGCTTTGAAGGAGGTGGATTATTCGTTAAGGACGCTGATCCCATATTTGAACGAACAATATTTCGTCAGAATCTAGGTGTCAAAGGAGGCGGAATTTATGTCAACTCACCACATGTAGTCATGAAACTCATCAACACCCTTATTTACGACAATACCGCTACTCAATTTGGTGGAGGCATCCATGCCTACAATAACGTAAACCTAAAGTTTTTTCATTCAACAATATTTAACAATCAGTGCGATTGCGGAGACGAAGACTCCGGGATTTATGCCCATCATGGGATAAAAATCTATTTCTACAACTCTATTTTCTGGGCTGGTTCAGGTTTGGAAAAAGTAAAGTTGAACGGTAGTGCTGCCGGAAGATTCGAAGCCAGAAACTCCATAATTAAAGGGCTTGCTTCCATAGAACCTTCTAACACTAATGACGTCATTGATATTGACGAGACAAGTTTTGATGCGGATCCCTACTTTTCTGATCTTGGAAGCAATGACCTCACGCTAAAAAACTATTCACCGGCTATTGGCTACGGAAGTGCCAACAAATCTTTGACACCTGACGATATAGATTCAACAGCTGTTAATTTAGACCTGAACAGTGCTTCTCGGCCTTCAGGGAATGATCCCGATATAGGAGCTTACGAGAACAGCCTCAACTCTCCTGCCAATGCGCCTCCCTTAATTGACGCCATTTCTGACCTCACTATTACAGAAGACTCTGATGAGACCACAGTAAACCTTTCGGGCATTGCCGATGGAGATTATCACTCAAGCCAAACAATCAGTTTAACGGCTTCCAGTGCTGATGCGAGTAAAATTCCTGACCCTACTGTAACCTATACTTCGGCAGAGTCAACTGGATCGATTACCTTTACACCGGCAACGAATGCTAATGGTAATGTCATCCTGAGTGTGCAGTTGTCTGACAATGGCGGAACGGACAACGGCGGTCTTGATACGCGCATTGCCAATATAAATGTTTCCATTACGGCTGTTAATGATCCTCCCAGTATCACCGCCAGTACAATATCGACGCCTGAAAATGTCGCCTTGGTGGGCGATATAGAAGCCAGTGATCCTGAGGGCAATTCTATTAGCTACAGCATTGTGGGAGGTAATGACAGCGAAAAATTTACCCTCACCTCGGAAGGTGCCCTTTCTTTTAAAGATGCACCAAATTATGAATCTCCCTCAGATCTTGATGTAAACAACGAGTATGAAATTTCTGTAGAGACATCTGACGGTTCACTTGCTGAGACTACCTCCATGACAATAACTGTCACCGATGCTGATGATGGGCCACTCGCAACCAACGAAATCTCTGAAGTAGAGGTAAATGAAGATGCATCTGATCACACCATTGACATATCAGCGGTTTTTACCGATGAAGATGGAGATGAAATAACGAAAACAATTGCATCGAACAGCAACACTGATCTGCTGAGTGCATCTATATCTGCAAACAGCTTAATACTGGACTTTAAAGACAACAAGTATGGATCAGCCACACTGACGATCCAAGGAGAAGCAAACGGCAAGACGGCTACAGAATCGTTTGGCGTTAATGTTAAAGGTGTTAACGACCCGCCCTCCATCGCCACGGCCGATACAGTGACAGCATCGGAGAACCAGACCACAGTAATAACCATAACGGCCTCAGATCCCGATCCGGATAATAAGGGCTTTAGTTACAGCCTTACAGGTGGTGATGATGAATCAAAGTTTTCCATTACCAATGCAGGGGTCCTCACTTTCAAAGAAGCCAAAGACAAAGAATCTCCCGATGACAATAATGGTGACGGTACTTATTTGGCAACTATCCAAGTGGAGGATGATTTATCAACAACAGGCTCAAAAACGGTTGCCGTGACCCTTACCAGTGTAAATGAGGCACCGTCGAATATCACTCTTTCCAGCAGGATCATTGATGACAACAGCGCCTCAGGAACCCTCGTAGGCAAATTAAGCGCGTCTGATGTGGACGCTGGTGACAGCCATTCCTATTCACTTGTGGCTGGTGATGGAAGCACGGATAACTCAAACTTCACCATTTCCGGCGACAGTCTTAAAGCGGCCACCACCATGGACACCGAGTCAAAGAAAACACATTTCATTCGAATAAAGGTCACTGACTCAGGAAGCCTCAATTATGGAAAATCATTTACCATTATTGTTAAGGGTGTTAATGACAATATTCCCATTATAACGGCAAATCAGTCTTTCACAATATCAGAAGCTTCCGCATTGGGAAGTAATGTCGGCACAGTTCTGGCGACCGATGCTGATGCCGGTGATACCATTCAGGACTGGAAAGTCGAATCCGGAAACGATGAAGGTTTTTTCACCATCGGTTCATCGACCGGTATAATAATAACATCTAAGATTCTTAATTATGAAACGAGGGCTAACTACAAACTAACCGTTACAGCGAGTGATGGTGTATATACTTCAGACATTGATACGGTCTCCATCACTGTTTCTGATGTTTCAGAAGGGGTCACCGTAACTCGGAACTCCGGACTAGTTACTACAGAGGCAGCAGGCCAGGACACTTTCAGCATATTCCTCAATTCCGCACCCCTTCATAATGTCAAGTTACCCCTTGAGTCATCGGACCTTACTGAGGGGACAGTTTCACCAGACACGCTTACTTTTACTTCCACTAATTGGGCAACAGGCCAAAAAGTGACAGTGACAGGTGTAGATGATACAGATGATGTAGAAAATGTGGACTATATCATCAGAGTAAGGCCTACTGTTTCCACAGATCCAAACTATGACGGAATTAACCCCGAAGATGTTTCAGTAACGAACTTAGACGATGAAAAAGGCGGCTTCCTGATTGAACCTGCTGGTGGCCTTATCACCTCAGAGAATGGCCGTTCTGATGTGTTTAAGGTGGCTCTTCAGGTTAAACCGACCCACTCCGTAACTATACCCATTTCATCCAGCGATACCACCGAAGCCATGCTGGAAGCCAGCGAAATTGTTATTACCCTCCTAAATTGGTCAACCCCTCAAGAGATAGCTGTTACGGGTATTGACGATGATGTTTCAGATGGTAATGTCAGTTATTCTATTAAGTTGGGCGCTGCCGTTTCAGAGGATGCGGCATATAATGGCAAGGACCCCACTGACATTTCCGGAACCAACATAGATAATGATATCAAGAATATTCGACTTTACCCTCTGGAGGGTATTTTTACCTCCGAGGATGGCACAAGAGCATTCTTCAATGTACGTCTTCAGGCCGCTCCGCTTTCCGATGTGAAAATACCCTTTAGGAGTGCAGATACTTCGGAGGTTACCATAAGTCCGGATACATTGATATTTTCCACCGATAACTGGGAAGGAATAAGAAAAGTTCAAGTAATGGGCAAACCGGACTCTATTCCGGATGCGGACAAAATGATAAGAATAATTTCTGATCCAGCTATTTCAAACGATCCCGCTTACAACAATTTTGACACCCCGGACCCTAATGTTCATAACCTGAATGTTGATGCGCCGGGTGTAAGTGTGAGCCCCATTTTCGGCCTAAATGTCAGTGAGGGTGGTCAAAATTGTACTTTCAGTCTCGTATTGTTATCAAAACCCGAGGCCAATGTTACTATTGGGCTGTCAAGTTCGGATGTGACGGAGGCAACACTGGAACAGCCCTCGGTTGTGTTTACCCCTGATAACTGGGACGTTCCTCAATCTGTTACGGTCCTGGGGCAGGATGATGCTGTTATTGATGGCGACCAGACCTTCAGTGTAATCACTGATCCGACGGTTTCAGATGACAGTTCATACAATAAAGTCGATCCATCAGATCTCATATTGAAAAACGTTGATGATGAAGGAGCGGGATTTATTATAAGCCCCCTGAGTGGACTTTCTGTCTCTGAAGACGGTACAACCGCCGAGACCAGTTTTCAGTTAAGGACTCACCCCGCTTCACCTGTTACACTGCTGCTTGCAACAGCCAACGATGAAGAGGGAACTGTTGCACCCACAAGTATTTCATTTAATTCCTCTAACTGGTCTGAGTCACAAACAGTCACTATAACCGGGGTCGATGATAATATAAAGGACGGTCGGAAAGGTTTAGTCATCGTGACATTCCCGGCAGAATCTGAGGATCCACACTACAAAGACGCTGATCCTGTAGATATTATTGTATTTAATGAAGACAATGATGATGCCCTTTTAATTGTTAGCCCAAGCAATGGTCTTGAAACAACGGAGAAGGGGGGGCAGGCCAACTTTTCTCTTACCCTCTCCGCTGAACCTCTGGATGATGTAGTTATCTTTCTTTCAAGTAGCGATGAAACAGAAGGCACGGTTGATCCCCCTGTTGCTAGATTTATAGCCAGTGAATGGATGACTTCTATAGAGGCCACGGTCACCGGTGTAGATGACAATGAAGCGGATGGAGACCAGCAATTCACGATCATTACTTCTGAAATAACCTCTGGCGATCCTGTTTACAATAATATGGACCCTTCGGATGTCTTGGTTGTCAATATTGATTTTGAACCAAGGATAGTGCTTTCAGATACATCATTTAATTTAGTGGGCATTGAGACGGACACCACCACCTTCGCCTATCTTGAGATCCATAATACCGGTAACGATAGCCTTCTATTAACAGACATTCAAATAACAGGGGATATTTTCTCTGTAAATACCAGCTCAATGATCACGGCACCGGGTGATACCAATTTTCTTGAGATCATCATAAACCCCGGTCAAAATATCGGTACTTACTGGGGCAATCTTAGTTTTACCCATAACGACCCAAGACTGGACATGATAAATATCCCACTAAAAGCTGTTGTCATACTGTTCGACAATACCGGTCCCGATATTGTCATAAGTGAAAATGAACCGATCTCGGAAAACACACCCCTCAAAGTAACAGCATCCATCACTGACAAAAACAGCGTAATGGATCCCACCTTATGGTACAGAATTGGAGGTGAAACAAGGCCAGAAGATGTATCCATGGATTTGGAGGATACTCTGAATTCGTATTATTCGGCGACTATTCCTGGAAAAGATATTACCTGGAAGGGTGTGAGTTTTGATATTGAAGCAAAAGATGAAAGAAATAATAAGTCCAGAAGTGATTTAAAGTCGGTCAATATATCATTCACACATGGCCAGGTATCCACACAATTAAAAGGTAGTGCCTTCACCCAAGGAATGCCTGGAAATCTATGGCGAATGATTTCCATTCCGGCGGAAGTTGATGAAAATACAGTAGAGGAAGTTTTTGAAAATGAACTGGGAAAATTGAAGGTGAAGAACTGGACTATCTGGGAATGGACGGGCGCTACCAAAAACGACGGTTATGAAGAGCCCCGGGTATTATTGCCCGGAAAGGCCTACTGGCTTATACAGCACGTAAAATCGACAGTTGATTTTCAACTTGGTTCAGGATTGAGCATTGACCAATCGGGCTGGACTTTTACTTTCCTTCCCGGATGGAATCTTATCGGTAACCCCTACCCTTTTGAATCAAGTCTGGAATTAAACGACTCTCTTTTCTACGGTCCTGTCACCTACGGATGGGGCGGAGAAGGTTGGTCTGAGGAAAGCACCCTCCGACCCTGGGGTGGATATGCTGTTTACAACCGTAGCAGTACATCGGAAATGATCACTTTGAGGCCGGCAATAACATCCTGGATACTCTCCAGGCAAAAAAAACCTGAACCTGACGG
>DTTI01000067.1 GCA_012964825.1 Candidatus Neomarinimicrobiota bacterium | reverse complement strand
AACAAGTAAATGATATTTAGACACACCTATATCAGATTATTTCCCTCTGTGATCTATTGTCTGCTATCTTCAATTGATGGACAGACCTTTTCTGAATCCATACAGAAAGAGATTCAGGCAATAATGAATGGCCCACTTCCCACAATCGAAATTCAAGGGGAAACACAAGAGAGGAGAGGTAGCAGATTATTTGTGGATCAGGAAACATTCGGACAAACAGATGGAGGAGTTAGTGTTGATCTATTTACTTTAACAAATAACAATGGACATACAGTCAAGATCACCAACTATGGTGGCATTATAACGTCCCTGTTAGTGCCAGACAAGAATGGTAATCTTGAAGATATCGTACTGGGTTTTGATGACCTCCAAAGTTATCTGGACGGTCATCCATATTTCGGAGCCATCGTAGGAAGGTACGCCAACCGAATTGGTGGAGGGATATTTGAATTAGAAGGAGTGCTATATAGTCTGGCTGCCAATGACGGAAATAATCATCTCCATGGAGGGATAAAAGGATTTGATAAGGTGGTGTGGGATCCAGAGCCGTTCAAGGGAGAAAACGAGGTAGGAATTAAACTAAGTTATCTGAGTAAAGATATGGAGGAGGGGTACCCCGGGAATCTCAATGTCAAGGTGACCTACAGGTTAACAAATGAGAATCAACTGATGATCGATTATCTTGCCGAAACCGATAAGGCTTGTCCAGTGAATCTAACCCATCATGGGTATTTTAATTTGACAGGAGGGAAACAAAACATTCTGAACCATGAAATAATGATCAAAGCCAGTAGCTATGTTGTCATCGATAAAAACCTTATTCCCACGGGAGAAATTCGTGATCTAAGAGGAACTGAAATGGATTTCACACAGCCAAATACGGTGGGATCAAGAATTGACCAAATTAAAGGAGGATATGATCATTGTTATGTTATTGATGAGAAACCAGGACAGATGAGTCTTATTGCCAAAGTGCATGAGCAAACAAGCGGTAGGGTCATGGAAGTCTATTCTACTGAACCGGGTGTACAATTCTATTCTGGGAATTTTCTTGATGGAAGCATTATTGGCAAGCACGACATTGTTTATAATAAGTATTTTGGTTTCTGCTTAGAAACACAACATTTCCCAGATTCACCTAACCACAAAAATTTTCCAACTACTATGTTATATCCTGGAGAAAAATATATGCACTCTACAGTTTATCAATTCTCAATCCATTAAAGCACACCTGAGTCTCTAGTGCTTGACAAAACAATCCAATAATTATGCCGCGGGTCTTTTTGAAGCCGTTAATGTGTTGTCTGATTATTTTCGCGGGAATTTTTTCCTTATCCTGTGAAAACCCTACTCGACCAAAAAAGATCACGGTGGGTTTAATTCATAATGAAATAATAGGACAAATGACAGATGAAGAAAAGGCCGCTATTGAATTCCTAAAACAGAACGAAAAATTGAGTCTAAAAGCCTTTACTTTTGACCAATTGAGTGAAACAACTCAAATCTTGGATGAAATCGACGTTTTGTGGTTTCATAGAGTTGACACCTCGCGTGTGCCGGTTATTAATAAAGAACCTCACATCCTATCATCTGTGAAAAACTTCATCCGGGAAGGTGGGACTCTTCTACTGACTCAGGATGCCTTTACGTACATAGTGGATCTTGGTCTTGAGACCGAAAGACCGCAGGTACGATATGTAGAAGTGCGAGACAGTGGCTATGGACGTAAGATAGGGTTGCATGCCTTCAGACAGCACCCCATTTTTGATGGGTTTTTCGGGGGTGCCAATATATATAATCCGTATCAAGATGTTAAGTGTCGCCAACTCGGCTACTTTGATGATATTGTGCCTCAAAATGGAAAGGTGATAGCGGTCGATTGGTCTTATATACACTTAAGGGAAAACTCAAAACTGATGTTGGAATATGAATATGGTGGCGGGAAGGTTATAGCCGTTGGTGCCTATGTCTATCTGGCTGCACCAAACTATCATAAAGATCATCTGACCCTTTTTCTCGAAAATATTTTCAATTACCTCGCTGGGCAGAAAAGATTTAAGAATAAACACTACTGGGACTATCAACCCAATTTGATTCGTTCTTTCAAAAGAAATACACCTTCTGTTGAGATTCCGCCCGCTAAAGTGTGGGATAAGAGCCCAGGGTCTATTTCCCTTTATTCTCGAGATGCGTCCGAGAATTTCTGGGACGTTGCTGGACGTCGATTGGTTGTTATGGGAAAGGAAAAGGGGGGTATAGAAGAGGTTTGGGTGCATCCGTTCATGGCTCTGAGGGATTATAAGGTGGGAATTCAGTTCAACAGTGGTGACAGTATCCTATGGCTCAATGATCAGAACCCCGAGCTGGAAGTTCGCCCCGAATCTTTTTCAAGACAGTACAAGTTTAGAAGGGCATATTTAACAGAAATAGTCACAACTTCGATTACTAGACCCACTGGGGTCATTCATTATGAGTACCGCGGGGTTTATCCCGCAAAAATGATTGTCAGTTTTAAATCGAATATGCGTCTTATGTGGCCGTATTCCCAAGCGGTGACCAAGAATCTATTCTATGCTTGGGACCCGGGCTTGAACGCATTTGTCATTAAGGACAAGAATGAAGAGTCTGGTCTAATCCTGGGTTCCAACAGCCGTCCGTACAAACAAATCATAGGTCCTTTCAATGAGATAATCAAAGCAGACACTCTTCTGCGGGGAGTAGAGGGAGAAAACTTTCTTGTATCAGGGGCTCTTGAGTTCAACCTTGAGATGAATGACAACCTTGATATGATTATTACGGCATCCAATCAAGGGATGGTTGAGTTAGAGAAAGAATACAGAGCAGCCGTGATTGACCCTGAAGCGATGCTGATTGAAGCGAAGGAATCTACAAGCGGTTTTCTCGCAGAGCATACACAGGTCACAACGCCGGATTCCGTTGTTAACGAAGGTTACAAGTGGTCACTTATCGGTGCGAACCGGTTTTATGTTGATACACCGGGTGTGGGCAAATCATTAGTGGCTGGATATTCCACCACAGCCACTGGTTGGGATGGAGGCCATCAGGTGAACGGACGTCCCGGGTATGCCTGGTATTTTGGTAGGGACGCTCAATGGAGCGGATTCGCCCTTCTCAATTATGGTGATTTTGAAAAGGTAAAATCGATACTCACAATCTTCCAGGATTACCAAGATTTGAGCGGAAAGATTTTCCATGAACTTTCTACTTCAGGGGTAGTCCACTATGACGCAGCTGATGCGACGCCGCTTTATATAGTGCTGGCGGGACGATACCTGAAACATTCAGGAGACCTGAAGTTTCTTCGGGAGAGCTGGCCGTATGTAAAGAAAGCTGTTGATTTTTGTTTTTCGACAGATACAAACGGAGATCATCTGATTGAAAACACAAATGTTGGTCATGGTTGGATTGAGGGAGGAGGTTTATACGGATCACGTTCCACACTCTACCTTGCTTCGTGTTGGGCGGAGGCCCTAAAAGAAACTGCTTACATAGCATTGTCACTGGGCTATACCGAGGAGTCTGAAAAATATTTGAAGGAACATAAGATTGTAAGAAAAATCATTAATGAGGAATATTGGAATGAAAAAGACGAGTTCTTCTATTATGGGAAAAATAGCGATGGAAGTTTTAATCCGGAGCTGACAATTTTAGCGGCAATACCACTGTTGTTCGATCAGATAGATGAAGATAAAACATTCCCTGTTCTGGGACAATTTGGGCAGAACGGTTTCTCCTCAGATTGGGGAGTACGAATTGTAAGAAAAGAAAGTGACCTCTTCAATCCTAACGGCTATCATACTGGAAGTGTGTGGCCTCTTTTTACTGGATGGACGGCTCTCGCTGAATACAAGAATGGTAATTTCAAGCAGGGGTATTCCCATATCATGAACAACCTGCTGGTGTACCGACATTGGGCCAGGGGATTTGTTGAGGAGGTATTGAATGGTCTAGAGTACAAGCCGTCTGGGGTGTGTCCACATCAGTCCTGGTCGCAAACAATGGTATCACAACCTATCCTTGAGGGAATGCTCGGGCTAGAATCGAATGCTGTCGAGCATAAGGTTTCACTGTCGCCAAGTCTACCTGCTCACTGGGATTCTTTCAATGTCAATAATATCAAGATCGGAGATCATGACTTGGATTTTGAGATGAAAAGGATTGAGGGGACAACAACCTACCAATTTGCCCACAGCGGCAGACGGCGATTATTATTGTCGTTCGCACCCTTCTTGCCTCCAGGAACCGAGATCCATAACGTCAAACTAAACGGCGGAGAACTTAAACCTAAGATTGATTTTAATAGTCGTCATACTCAGCTAATAATTAATCTGGAATTGAGAAAATCTTCAATTCTTGAGATCGAGCATTCTGGTAGCATTGATGTAATTCCCTTGGTGCCAAATCCAAAACCGGGATATAAATCCAATGGATTCAGATTATTAAGCGCAGATTTCAGAGGGAAAGAATTTATAATTGAACTTCAAGGTCGAAGTGGGTCGAATGAAGTAATTGAACTCTATATCCCCGATAGAGAGATAGATCACATAGAAAATGCAATGATGATCGAGCGGAAAGATAACTCACATAGACTTGCTATAAGCTTTGCACTGACCAAAAAGAAGTACGTGAATAAAACTGTAAAGGTATTGCTCAAATGAAGTTTCGTGGGAAAGCAAAGGCTGCAGAGCGAATAAAGTGGTTTGCTACGGTTTGCCTTGCTTTGTCAATCTCTTCTGCTTACGGACAGTATTTATCGAACCTCAACGCTGACAAAGATGACGCTGTTTTTACTACGTATGCCGCCCCCCTGTCCCGGTCAGCATACAAAATTGATCAAGGTTATCATCTGGCGTGGTACCGCTCACAGGACCCGGTGTTGTTCAAAAGTGAAAAAGGTGGCAGTTTGGGCTTGGCATTCAGACTGAACGATGATTACCGGAATCGACTTTATCAGTTCTATAAAGAGCCGATCATAACCGCCACGTATAGTGACATGGTTAAGTTCTATTATTACCCCTTTCAGAATTTACGTGTTGATGTGTTCTTCACTGTTTATTCATCTTCTCTGACCATCATGCAAATTGAAATCATTAATGAAGGTAGTACTTCAATTAAATTGGAACTGTACCCTTATTATAGCCATGAAACAGGACGGATCGAGAAGCTTGGAATGGTTGATTCTCTAGCTTTCGGATTTGAATTTGTTAATAAGCGGGACGCGTGGATGGATGACCATGATATTCCTTTAATAGAAAACCTAAGAAGCATTTATCTCATTGATCAGAAGACTCATGGTAAAGGTGTTTATGAAAGTGAAAAATCATTCCTAAAAGGCATAAATGATTTAGCAGATACTGCAGATTTATCGGGAGGGAAGTTTTTCATTTTTTTGAAAGGTATATCTCTCAGCCCTGGGGAACAAAAATCAATAAGGATTGTGCGGGGAGTTAGCGATGTAAAAAAAAGCTATAATCAGCTTCGCTCTCAGTGCAGGCAGGCAATTGATTTCAATCTGGAGAATGTTTTGAGGGACAATGAAAAAACGTATTCAAGGATTCCCATTTTGAACTTTTCCAACAAAGATTACAAAAATCTCTACTGGAATGCATTTTCGTTAATAAGGCAGTGCATCATGCCCCCAGAAGGGGCCTGCAACTATAACTACTATGTTTTTTCCCGTGAGCCGAAATGGGGATGGGGCTATGGTGGACAGGTTTTCCATGAGAGTCTAGTCATGTTGGCTTATGCGCACATGGATCCGGAGAGCGCAATGGATTCGCAAAGGGTTTACATGGAAAGACAAGGGCCCAACGGATATATCAATTACCGAACAGGACCTTACCTCAATGAACAGATTGAGCACAACGGAGACTTCACTTCATCAGCTCCCTGGTACAATTATCAGAACTACGAGATCTTCAAGATCACTGGTGACAGAAAATTTTTGGAGCAGGCATACCTTTCAGGAAAAAAATTCTACAACTATTACAGTTCGAGACGGGATTCTAACAATAACGGTTTAAGTGAATGGGGTGCCCATGCTGAGTTGGAAAGTGTCAGGGATGGACGGGTGGCTGTATGGGACCGTATAGGTTGGCCATCCAATTTTGAAGGTCCTGACATAAATGCGATGATGGTTATGGAAGCAAAGTCTCTTACAAACATGGCACATGAACTGAGATTGACTGATGAAGAGCATCAATGGAAGTCAATTGCGGAAAGAAGAAGTAGATTGATTAACCACCATCTCTGGGATAAAAGAACAGGTTTTTACTACAACATCGATAAGAACGATCTAGACTTCTCGTTTAACAACAATAATGATTTGAAGGTCAAAGAGATCATCGGATTTCTGCCATTGTGGGCAGGCATCGCTACAAAGAAACAGGCTCATGATCTCATAAAGGTTATGACTGATCCCCATGAATTCTGGAGACCGTTCGGTGTTCCCACGTTGACTGCAAAAGATGAGTACTATAATCCAATAGGATATTGGAATGGACCCATATGGATCCAGTGGCAGTATCTTCTTTTCAGAGGCTTACTGGACTATGGGTATGTTGACGAAGCTGTTGAACTGGCGTCACGGGTAATGGATAATGTAATTCACCAATTGAAAGTGGATCACAATTTCTGGGAATTCTATAGTGCCGATGATTATCAGACGGGCTGGAATAAGACCTACATATGGACTGGAATTGTTGCAAGGATGTTTATTGATTTAGATCAGATTAATTAATCTGTAACACTAGTGTTGCGTTATGGGCCCCATGGATGGAAGTTCATCCGCTTCGGTCCAGACGGCCGACTTTATATACCGGTAGGAGCACCGTGTAATGTCTGTGATGAAGACAATGAGATTTATGCGTCAATTTCTGGGTTGAGATTGGGAAAGTGGTTGAGAAAGTTGATGTGGAAACATAATAGAGAAACTACCTCTCTGGAGGCAAACTAAGGAGAGATAGCGGTA
>DTTI01000066.1 GCA_012964825.1 Candidatus Neomarinimicrobiota bacterium | reverse complement strand
ATTTTCTGGAACAGTTCAGTACAGCTGAATTGCGAACAGCAGAGCTGGATCATCAGTGGCCATTGGATTGATCCGCATTGATTCTGACCCCTCGCCTAATGTGATTACACAAATTGCCAACGTTGATGAAGTGATTTCAGCTACAATTATTGCGCTGGATTGAACTGAGATCTATTGCCACCATCTTTGGTGGTATCTTAATTCTATTTTTCACAGAAAGGTGTGCACCTTTTGTAAAGGTCCAAACAGGCCTACAGAATCTCATCATCAATTATCAGCACAAAATCGCAGGAAAGCGCATTGGCATTGTGACAAATCACACAGGTGTCGATCACGAAGGCACACCCATATGGGAACTTCTGGGCAACTTACCGGATGTTGAGGTAGTAGCTGTTTTTTCACCAGAGCATGGTCTCTTTGGCGAAGCCGCCGCCGGTGAAAAAGTGAACTATAGCAAATCTGAAATAGATTTGCCACCTCTGTACAGCCTTTATGGCGCCACCCGAAAACCTACCAGTGAAATGCTCAAAGATATGGATCTTTTGATTTATGACATTCAGGATGTTGGTGCCCGATTTTATACTTACATCTCCACCATGGGGCTGGTCATGGAAGCAGCGGCAGAATCAGACATTCCTGTTCTCATCCTTGATCGCCCTAACACACTCACCGGTAATCTGGTTGCGGGGCCTCTATTAGATCTGGATTATAGCTCATTTGTGGGCCTATACCCCATTCCTTCCGTTTACGGTCTCACACCAGGAGAACTCGCCCTCATGATAGTTGACCAATCGTGGATCGAACCGATACCGGAAGTAGAGGTGATTCCTTTGATCGGATGGTCTAGAGCCATGTGGTATGATGAAACGGGACTACCGTGGGTAGCTCCGTCCCCCAACATCCCGGATTTGGGAACAGCTACTGTGTACCCAGCTACAGTAATCCTGGAGGCAACCAATGTTTCCGAAGGACGTGGTACTGATCACCCATTCCGATGGATCGGAGCGCCGTGGATAGATGGCAATGAATTGTCCCATGCAATGAACAACAAAGGGTTGTCCGGGGTAAACTTCCGCTCAAAAATTTTCACCCCTCGGTCAATACAGGGCACCGTCCTCAAACCGAAATATCGGGACCAAAAATGCGACGGTATAGAAATCACTGTCACCGACCGGAATCTGTTTTCTCCAGTTGTTGCCGGTGTTGAACTTTTGCTGACTATTTCGGTTTTGTATCCTGAAAAACTTATAATCAAAGAAGCGGGAATAAACCGGCTGTTCGGTTCGAACAGACTCATTAAATTACTCGAAAATACCGCAGCTGTGAATCAGCTGATAGATGTAATAAATACAGAGTCAGATCAATTTCGCAAAGCAGCTAAGAAATTTTTCTTATATAGTAATTAAATCCGGATAAAAAGCTCTCAGAAAACAGGCGACTAACTGTCCTTTTCAGGGCTTCTCACCCAGGATCGCCGCTCCTTAAAGCTCTCAACCTTCAAATTGGCCCAATCATCGACAATCTTCTTCAACTTTTTCACATGTTCCGGTTCGTCCCTCAACTTTTCTTCTACCGCTTTGATCAGTTCTTCCCGCATCTTTTGTACCTCTCCGTAAGTAACAACCGATTCCTTGGCCCATGCATCCTGTTTAGCACTTCTGGACTCCTTTTCCGACTGCACTTCCGATACCTGCTCTTTCCTGCTAGCTAACATAACAACAATCACGATAGCTATTACGACCACCAGGATAATGATCTGATTCATGTATTATCCTCCTGCCACAGGCACACGCGCCATATCGATGCCATAATCATAAGGTAAAACACCGTTCCACCAGAAAATCACCATAGCGAACATCACAATGATAGCTATCGGCCAGGCGTAAGTGGCCATTCGAATAAAGTCCTTTGCTTCAATCTGGCCGCTGGCATAAACAATGGAACTAGCTGGCGTTCCAATGACGAGCCAATATGCCAGGGAAGTGGAAATTGCCAATCCTACACCAACCAAAATGACATTTGTACCGGATGCTTGCGCCATTTCGAGCACAACTGGTCCAATCACTGCCACTGTAGCACCGGCGCTCATCAGATTTGTCAGAAGTGCGCCTATCAAAATGACAAACATGA
Source organism: Candidatus Neomarinimicrobiota bacterium (assembly GCA_012964825.1). Lineage (NCBI taxonomy): Bacteria > Pseudomonadati > Fidelibacterota > Fidelibacterota bacterium. Next base: position 4,917 of record DTTI01000066.1, on the reverse strand, counting down.
TTAAAGGCAACTCGGAACTGATACCAAAGTTGCTCATAATAGCGATCAGACTGTCCGCAAGCCACTTCGCCGCACCACTTGATTTGAACACCGCACCGAGGCTGATGGCACCCGCATACAGAATGATCACACCCCAGCTCACATTTTGTTCGTAATCCCGCCAAGAGGTGAGCCCTAAAAGCATATACAATACGGCACCTGTGATGGCTACACCACCCAGTCCCAGCGAAAATCCGAGTATGCTTGCAGTAACTGTCTTGTCTGTGATCCACATGAAGATTATTAGGATCATGATCCCCCCTACAAGCCACTGCTCCCGGGTCATCTTGCCATGTTTCTCAAGGTCAACTTTTAAGATGGCAACTGCTTCTGAAAGATCCTTGACTTCTGGTTTAAAAAGAAATGGAAGCAAAAAAGCCATCACTATCGACATAACCACAGTGTAGAAGACACCCATCTTCATCCACTCAAAGAAGGAAATGTTGGGACTGACATAATCTTCCAGGAACCCGATCATAATTGCATTCCGCGCTCCTCCTGTAGGACTCATAGGTGCGCCCACCATACATCCTATGGCGATGGACATCATGAGAAGCTTACCAAGTCTGGGAGCGGGGACCGTTTTATTGGTCAATGTGTACAAAGCAAGAGCAATTGGAATATACATTGGCGCAATGGACGCTTCGTTAATAAAAGCGGAAGGAATTGCTGTACCGAGCAACAGACCGAGTACAATATTTCTTGTTTTGTTTCCGGAGAGTTTTACTACAAGCATCCCTATTCTTTTGTCCAATCCATATTTCACAAGTGTGGATCCTATGGCCAAGGATCCAGCGATAAACCAGACGGCGTCATGGGCGTAGGTCTGTACAATTTTCGAAGGTTCTGTAATCCCAAAGAACAACTGAACCAGTCCTATCACGAGAGCGACGGCTGGCATGGGAATCGCCTCCGTAGCAAAAAAGACTGTACATGCTCCAAGGAGGGCGATGATGATCTTCATATTGTAAGCCTTCTGAGTAACGGCTACAGGGCTCAGATCACCGCCGAACAGTTCCCTCGCTTTGAACAACATCGATTCCGGTGTCGGCATAATAGCCAGCAATGCAAATACAACAAATCCGATGGCAAGCCACTTAAAATTCGTGGTCTTTGCGAATCCGCCTGATTGCTCCTGTTTTCCGTTACTCTCAGACAACTCTTATTCCTCTATCCTTAAGTTGAAAAGGCAAGTAGACAAGATAGAAATGAAGAAGTGCAAAAAAGGCTGTGGTGAATAGGTACCACGGCCAGGGACCAAAATAATCGAGGAGTGATGCTGTTGATGGTTTCCTAAGTATCCAGAAATAGTTTGCACCTAACATGAGATTCACGGGAATCGTCCCTAAAAAGAATATAAACAACACACCGAAAGAACGCCACAAACTTTGCCAAGTCGGTCTCATGCCGTAAACAACAGTGGCATACACAATGGCAACAATCATCAGATTGTGAGCCAGCATAAACCGGAAAAAATGATAGTGCGGAAAACCAGCATAGATATCCGGCGAAAAGCTTGCCTGGAACATTGCGGAAAGTCCCCAGAAATAGAGAATTTCGTAGACACGGTAATTCCTTTTCATCATGACAAACGGTAACATCAGATTGGCTGTTCTACAAAGATGGAACGGCAGGTGGGATTTCAGATCAAATGTTCCCGCCACAATTTCCAGGAGCACCCAGCTCAGGTATGCCGATGCCACAAGCCAACCAAGCGTTGAACCGATCAGTTGTTGTTTGCGCTCAGTTAAATTTCTTTTAGCGTATATGGGCAGAAATATGGCCAAGAGGATGGCTATTACCAGTCCCAGAATATGAGACAGGCTGAAGGCAATAAATGGTGGATCCTTAGAATAGAGATATTCGGCAAGAGAGGAAGCCATCAATACCAGATAGGCTTTTTTCCTCCGGGATCTGTGGAAAGGAATCTTGTCTCTCCGCCAACAACAGTTCGCAGCACACCTGTATTCTTAATTTTCTCGGATTCTATTTTGAATAGATCATGGGAAAGAACAACAAAATCGGCAAGTTTCCCCACCTCAAGCGTCCCCAAAAGATTTTCCTGAAATCCTGCGTAAGCCACACTAACAGTATAAGCGGAGAGAGCCTCCTCCACCGTCAATTTTTCATCCGGGTACCATCCACCGAGGTGTGACCCATCAATGGTTTCCCGGGTAACAGCGGCATAAATACCGAGAATGGGAGACATGGGCGCAACAGTCCAATCTGATCCAAACACTAACGTAGCACCACTATTCAAAAGAGACTTAAATGCATATGTCCCCCGCAATATCTCTTCCTCGACCCGTTTAGAGGCCCATCTGCTGTCATCGATGGCGTGGTACGGTTGAACGGAAGGTATGACACCCTCCCGCCCAAATCGCTCGATCTCTGAGGTACGGAGGTGTTGTGAATGCTCGATTTTTGAGCGTCTCTCTTTTTCGCCATTCATCTCGCTGACTGCCAGATACTGATCTAAGACCCACTCATTAGCTCTTGTGCCAATAGCATGTATGGCGAACCGGATGCCTGCCTCGTCAGCTTCTTGCATCATTGTTTTGAACAAGACAGTATCTGATGTCACAATGATGCCTCTGGTATTGGGGTCATCCTTGTATGGATCATGCATCCATGCGGTGTGGGAGCCCAGTGAACCGTCTATCATCCCCTTAAGAGCAGGCCACTGGAGCCATTGGTTTCCAGTCCCGTGCTCAGCAATGTAGTCGATCTGATTTTTCCAGTTGGTCCACCACGGAGCGGCGTAAATGCGCATTCTGAATTCACCGGAAGCCTCAACTTGTCTGTAGGTCAACAAATCTTCCCAGGAACACATATCATGTACCTGTGTGACACCGGACATAAGTGCATAGTCCATGGCCTTTTGAAGCGCTCTCCTCCGTTCTTCTTCCGTTGGTGGAGTAGTAGCGCGCTGAACCAGTTCCTTAGCTCCAGCTTCCCGAAATATTCCTGTTGGATTACCAGTCATATGGTCCCGATCTATGACACCGCCCGGCGGATCAGGTGTTTCGCCTGTTATGCCGGCCAGTTCCATGGCCTTTGAATTGGCAAAGGCCATATGCATATCAACTCTATGGACAAAGACAGGGTTTTCTCTGGAAACATCGTCCACCCATGAATGATGTGGTAATTCACCACCCCACTTTTCGTGATCCCAGTTTCCACCGAGGATCCATTGTCCCGGATCCATTACCTGCGCTGCGCTGTCAATCTTGAAAACGAAATCTTCAGGAGAATCCACTTCCCTAAAATTCAGACGGATAAGTTGAAATCCCCCATCCATAAAATGCGTGTGAGCATCCATCAATCCAGGCACAACAAATCGACCTTTCAAGTCTACAACAACCGTATTTGGACTTTTGAGACGCTCCACTTTTTCATTTGACCCCACCACAACAAGTGATTCACCTTTGACAGCCATGGCTTGTGCTCTGGTAGCACCTTCAACACCTGTCCATATTGTGCCGTTCAGATACACTGTATCAACATTGTTGCTGGTGCATGAGACCAGTAAGAATACCCAAATTATCAAAAAAAGTTTTTCAGATACGGACATTTACTTTCTCTTTTTCTTTTTTCTCAAGACGTCCATGGCTTTCCATACCATTTCGGGCACTCTCTCCATTTCGTTGAATTCTCCCGCCCCTTTCAGCCATTCGCCTCCATCGATGGTCACCACTTCTCCATTGATGAAGGTCGCCCCGCCACTGATCAGGAAGGACGCAAGGTTGGCTAGCTCTTTATGCTCTCCAAATCGCTGTAAGGGAATTCGTTTTTTCATTCTCTTTTCAATCTTGAATCCGGGTGGAACAAGCCGCGTCCAAGCTCCTTCTGTGGGAAAAGGACCTGGCGCGATAGCATTGGTTCGGATACCGTACTTAGCCCACTCCACAGCCAGTGACCGGGTCAAGGCAAGAACACCTGCTTTCGCACATGCGGAAGGAACAACATAACCCGACCCAGTCCATGCGTAGGTGGTAATTATGTTTAGCATCACGCCCCCGCTGTTTTCTTTCATCACCTTTTGAACGGCCATTGAACAATTAAACGAACCAGTTAGCACGATGTCCACAACTGTACGGAAAGCATTCTCAGAAAGTCTTTCCGTGGGACTAATGAAGTTACCCGCAGCATTATTCAATAAGACATTGACAGGACCGAGTTTTGATACAGTTTCATCAACCATCCGTTGCACATCCTCACCGCTGCGAACATCACATTGCAGTCCCAGTACTTCCGCTCCTGTTTCTCTTAGCTCCTGAGCTGCCGCATCAATAACCTCTTTCCTACGGCTACATATGCTGAGTTTCGCACCCAACTCACCGAACTGTCTTGCCATAGATTTCCCCAAGCCGGTGCCACCACCGGTGACAATGACTGTCTTATTTTTCAGGAGGTCTTTTTCAAACATACACTATCCCCCTTGGATCTATGTTTTGAAATGAGGGTGTTTTAATTAGTATCTGACTATTTCGATCCAATCTGGCAGCACGAAGCGAGTGCTTCATACGCTTCAAGGTCAGCCTCTGTATCGTTGGCGCTATAGCCCAGTTTAGCAATAGCTTGCTCTATCTGGGATAGATCGATGACGGAAGCTTTATAAGTAAAAACCCCTATCTTCTTTTCTTCATCAATCTCAATATTCACAACACCATCCAGCCTTGAGATCTCGTTCTCAATAGTAGAAGAGCACATTCCGCAGACCATCGATTCGAGCTTTACTGCGGCTTTCGCATCTGCATTTGAGCATGCAAAAGCAACTAGAAAAATGAAAAAGACCAAAACTAATTTCTTCATCATGCCTTCAGATTAATCCCTGCCATAAGTTGCCTGTTTAACTGAAACCTGCGGAAAATTACG
>DTTI01000065.1 GCA_012964825.1 Candidatus Neomarinimicrobiota bacterium | reverse complement strand
ACACTGTTCTTTGTTTTACTTTTCATGGCTGCCCTCACATCGGCAATCTCAATTCTTGAAGTGGTGACAGCATATTTTATTGACCAAAAAGGGTGGTCCAGGAAAAAAGCTACGATACAATTCGGTGCCGTGATAACTATCGTCGGGATGTTCTGTTCTTTCTCGCTGGGAGGTGGAGTCAATATTACAGAATTCCTGGGTATATCATTTTTTGATGCCATGGATTATTTATCCTCAAAATACATGCTTCCACTTGGCGGAATGTTTACAGCGATTTTCATCATAAAAAAATGGGGAATTACCGAATATATGAATGAACTACGTTCTGGTATGGAAGTAACAATCTTATCAGATAAATTGGTCAAGGCCTTTTTAACCATTGCAGCTGCTGTAGTGGCCTTCATCATATTAAATGAAATTTATTCTGAAATTTTCGGTAAGGCACTGATTGGATAAACCTTGCTGTAACTATTTGTCTTGTAAGTAATGGTGATTGCACGCTGTATAAATACTGATACGAAACTTTACCAAAGACTGAACGGTTTCTTTTGTTCTTTAGATTGGATTTTTGAGGTTCGCCCTGTCCTGCTGCTTTCCATTTGGACTATGATGACAGCTGGTATCAGCGCCTACAAAGGTACCACAATTAATGAGTTCTACTGGGCCACCACTTTCAATTGGTCGCTGTTTTTTGCCTTTCTTGGAATGACGCTTATAGCCTGTTCATCTGCATTGAAAGGAAATGATTCTGAAACAGAAAAGTTTACTCTCATTTTATTTCTTTCTGGTATTATTGTTGTTCTTTCATCAGTGGCAATGGAAGCTGAAGCAGAAGGTAGAATAAGCCTATTTTTCGCCGTTGGAGCATGGATATCTGTTTTTTATGTTTCATGGAGAGCTTACCTGAAGTATCGGGAGAAGCTTGTTGATAAAAAATTGCTAATGAACATTCCCTTCAGCGGGGTTCCTGCTCTTTCTCTTTTCATGATCGGTTGGCATCTAGCTGACGGCAGACTAATGAGTGGATTGTTTGCTTCGGTACCGTATTCCTGCGGTTTTATTGCTGTTGCTCTCCTTTGGGATTTATCAGTGAAAGCTGAAGAGCTTTTCCATCGCGATTTTATGGATGGTGTTGTGAGACCAGTGGGTATTGGATCAGTTTTGCTGGTATTATCAACTATCTTGGGCTATAGGATGGGTGATCCTGTTGTTAGCACGGCCGCTATTATTGCTGTACCATTCTTTGTTGTGGCGTTGGTTTTCCCGCGGTCGGAACATATTATCCGCGCCTTTAGATATCCGCTCATGATTTTAGCCTTCTTTGTAGGTATTAGATATCCGTGGCTTTGGTTCGCCATGTTCCTGAACTACAATGTAGTGAGGTGGTATAATTACTTTCGCCACGGCATTATTCGTCCCACATTGAAAGTGATTTATGATTGAGATCAAACCAAACAAGTGCGATTTCTGTGGCTGTTGTGTAGGCGTTTGTCCTGTCGATTGCATTGAACTTAAAGAGGCAGACATCGCCATCGATTATAATATTTGTATAGACTGTAAACTGTGCCTGTATATCTGCCCCATAGAGGTGTTTGAGGATGTGGAGACAGCGGAAGTTTGATCTGATTGTTGTAGGAGGCGGCCCGGCTGGGACCACGGCTGCGCGGTATGCCGCCAAAGGGGGTATCAATGTTCTTCTTTTGGAGAAGGATCGAGATATCGGTGTGCCGGTAAGATGCGGTGAGGCTGCAAGCGATGAAGGTCTAAGAATATTTGTTGAACCTGATCCACGCTGGATCAAATCAGTCATTACAAAGTTGCGTCTTATTTCACCGAATGGGCGCACGATAGATGTTGATCTTAAGCAAAAAGGATACATACTTGATCGGAGGATTTTCGATTATGATCTGGCCCAGTATGCTGCTGTCGAGGGTGCACAGATAGTATGTAAAGCATATGTGGATGGACTACTTTTTGATGGTGATAAAGTTTCCGGTGTGAAGGGTGAGTATCTCGGTGAACCATTTGAGGTAAAATCGAAACTGGTGATTGGTGCAGACGGTGTTGAAAGCCGTGTCGGAAGATGGGCCGGACTAAAAACGGTTGTCAAAATGAAAGATATGGAGTCAGCCATTCAGAAAACCATTTCTGGAATTGAAGTGAATGAGCATAGGCTTGATTTTTACATGTCTCGAGAGTGGGCCCCGGGCGGATATCTGTGGATATTCCCGAAAGGACCTAATGCAGCCAACATTGGGTTGGCTGTATCCGGAAAATATAGCCGTTTCCGCTCCGCTCAACGATACTTGGATGATTTTTTACAGAAGACATTTCCAGATGGTTCGGTGGTTAGTTCAACAGTGGGAGGGGTGCCTTGCGACAAAACACTGAAGAAATTTGTCACTCATGGTCTTATGCTGGCCGGTGATTCCGCCCATATGGTGAATCCCATGACAGGTGGAGGGATTGTTCCCGGTATGCGTGGTGGCATGCTGGCGGGTGAAACAGCTGCTGAGGCCATCAAAGAAGATGATACATCCGAAAAATATCTAAACCGTTATGCCAAAAAGTGGCACAAAGTTGGTGGAAGAAATCATGAGCGGTTCTATTCCATTAAAGAAACCGTTAGCAAGTTGACAGATGATGAGTTGGATAGTATTGCTGATGCTGTTGGAAAAATTCCGCCAAACGACCGCACCATTGCAAAAGTATTTCGAAATGCTATTGTTAAAAAACCTTCCCTTATTATTGATGTAATGAAGGTGTTTGCAGGCGTTTAATGGAGCTTGCGGATCTCCTCAACCAACTAGATCTCCACACTTTTATCGCGTTCGATTTCGAGACTACAGGTCTCGATCCATCTAATGACAAGATCACAGAATTTGCTGCCGTCCGCTTTGAACAAGGCAAGGTCGTTGGCTCCTATCAAACACTGGTGAATCCTCAGCGGCCTATCCCATCGGAAATTGTGAGGAAAACGGGAATTACTGATGAGATGGTTAAGGACGCACCTATAGAGGAAAAGGTCATCGAAAAAATGTTTGAGTTCATCGGAGATCATCCCCTCGTCGCTCACAATTTTCCATTTGACTTGGCATTTCTCACTGATCTCAAAATGAATTACCTTTCTCAGGAAGTGAAAAACGAGGGGTACGATACGGTACCTCTTTCCCAGGCATTCCTTTTTTTTCTGCCTAACCATCAGCTTGGGACAATTGCCGAATATTTGGGTTCCAGAAGCGAAGGGACACACCGAGCCCTGGCGGATACTGAATTACTGGGGCAGCTGTTTCTGAAACTGATCCATGAAGCTGCATCCTATCCATTGCCAGTTATACAGAAAATTCTTTCCGCGAGTGAGGGAAAATCATTTATTAACAAGACACTATACATGAATCTCGCCAATGTATTGGTAAAGAGTGGTAATCTAAAAAAAGGCTTGGTGAGTAGCGACATTATGAAAGATATGCCGTCACCAATCTTCCGACATGAGGGTAAGCGGGAGTCATTCCCGGCTATTTCCGAAGAATTTTTCGCTAGTGATGGACTTTTGGCTGGTTCCTTTTCTGGTGGAGAATACGAAGTGAGACAGAGTCAAATTAATTACGCAAATTTTGTGAAGGATATTTTCGATGACGGTGCTGTTGGAGTCCTTGAAGCCGGCACTGGTTTGGGAAAATCGCTGGCTTATCTCATGTCATCCTTGAGAACGGCGTTGGCAACCGGGGGAGAGCCTGTTATTATCTCCTGCCATACCAAGCCCCTTCAGGACCAGCTTTTCCAGAGGGAAATTCCCAAACTGGCGTCAGCATTGGACGTCTCCTTTTCTGCCACCGTGATGAAAGGTCGACAGAATTATGTCTGTCTTACCAGGGTCGATCGCGTCATAGCGGACGCCCGGACGCTGCTTTCTGAGCAGGAGGTGCAATCACTGATCGTTATACTGATCTGGCTTCAGTGGACAAAATCAGGCGATTTTGAGGAGTGTACGGGTTTTTTGAAGAGGAGGCCATATCGTTTAAGGTCCATGATCCAGAGCGACCCCGGTTTTTGCAGACCTCGTGTTTGTAAGCAGAAAGGAGGATGCTTCCTTGGGCCACTCAGGGATGCAACGCAGGATGCCGATCTGATTGTGGTGAATCATTCATTCTTGCTCTACGAACTGGAAAACCAGAATATTCTCCCTTCCCTGAAAACAGTAGTGATCGATGAGGCTCACAATCTTATCCGTGTGGGATACAACCACTTTCGTGTGAGAGTGAGTAATAGAATTATCGCCGATCAACTCTCAGTTCTTTCTAAATCATCTTCACGAGGGAGGCGCATTAAACTACAGATGAATGCCATTTCCCAATCAGTACCCGAAGCATCAAAATATTTTACCTCGCTCTGCAATGCTGCGGAACATTTGATTGAAACCAGCAGTCGGTTTTTTGATGCGCTATCTAAGAATGGGGTAGGAAACTATTCCAGTGAAGTTAGATACGAACATTCTGTGAGGATCAGGAATCTTAGTGAGCATTTCATGGGACTGGAGGAAGAGCTGAGCACTTTACAGGAAGCATTTGCCGTGGGTGCCTCTGCCTCCGCCCGGTTGCAATCCGTTATAACGGAAGCGCCGGACAATCTAAAGGATGCAGAAGTGTCGGGCATCATTAACCGGGTGACAGAGAGTATTATATCTCTGGCAGATGCTCTCAGTGTCGTTTCAGATGAAGAGGAGGAAGATTGGGTCTACTGGGAGACTGGGAAATTTGTCAGGGGCGATTTAAAAATCAGCTTGAATGCTGTTCCCATTGATACAGGGCCGAACCTTCGCTCCCTCATTTTCGATAACACAGCCGCATCAGTACTCACCTCCGCTACGCTGTCGCTCAATACCGAGTTTAGCTACTTTCTTGGTCGGTTCGGACTCGAGGGTTACGAAGAAAAACAAGTGAAGGTGCAATCGTTTTCCAGCCCTTTCTACTATGAGGATCAATGTACTTATCTGCAGTGGGCGGGAAAGACAGGGCCAAAAGACCAAAACTTTGTCCCCTTGTTGGCAAAACTGGTGGAATCTCTGTTCCATCAATATGGGAAAAGAACCCTCGTTCTCTTTACCAGTCGTGCTATGCTCAGGGAGTGCCTCGAAAGATTGGAGTCCAGCGGGTTTGGGAATAGGGTACCTCTGTTGGCCCAGCTCTCCACCGGATCCCGTCCAGCGCTAATTAACCAGTTCCGCCGGACGAGTAATGGCATTCTATTGGGGACCAGTTCATTTTGGGAAGGGATCGACCTTCCCGGTGACCTTCTGGAAATCCTTGTCATTGCCAAAATTCCATTTGATGTACCCAACGAGCCCACCACAGAAGCGTATAACGAAAAGATTGAAGAATCAGGAGGCAATTCTTTTTTGGAGCATTCCGTACCGGCAGCCGCAATCCGCTTGCGTCAGGGGTTCGGTAGATTAATTCGCAGCATGAATGATGAAGGAATCTTTATCAATATGGATAATCGTGTTGTTAAAAAAAGGTATGGACATGTTTTTCAGTCCGTTATTCCTGTTACAATGAAAACATTTTCTGAAGAATCCGGTCTTCATGTCCATGCTTGATTCAAATCTCAACCATGGGCTAAATTCCGAGTTACCATGATCACTGTTTCAGGACAAGAGTACACTTTTGAGGATTTAAAACCGTTTGTAACCGGTTCTCAAAAAGTTCTAGTAAAAGGTGAGGTAAAAACATCTATTCTTCGATCAAGAGGGGTGTTAGAAGATCAAATCTCTTCAGGAAAGATCATTTACGGGGTCAATACCGGTTTCGGTGCACTTAGTCAACGACATATCGATGAAAAGGACCAGAAGCAACTCCAGCTCAATTTGGTTCGGAGCCACAGCGCCGGTGTTGGGGATCCATTCGAACCGGGTTTAACCCGGGCCATTCTGTTCCTGAAGCTGATCAACTTTTGTCTAGGATATAGCGGTGTACGGTGGGATGTGGTTGCTCTGTTGAGGGACTTCATCAATTATGATATATTACCAGTTATTCCTTCAAAGGGATCAGTTGGTGCCAGCGGTGATCTTGCGCCGTTGTCACATATGACTCTGGCTCTTATCGGTGAAGGGGAAGTCCTTTTCAATGATCGTGTCATTCCTTCCTCCAATGTCTATAAAAAAACTGGATTGAGTCCATTGACTCTTATGGCAAAAGAAGGAATAGCACTTTTGAATGGTACACAAGTTTCAACTGCACTAGCTGTGAACGGTTTGATAAAAATGCAGAATCTTCTTATGACGGCCGATCTGGTTTCGGCAATTTCTGTAGAGGCAACGCTTAGCTCCCGTAAAGTGTTTAACCCAACTTTACATCGTCTGAAAAAGCACCCCGGACAAATAAAGTCGGCAAAGAACCTCTGGAACATTTTGAATAAGAGTGATATTGTCAAATCTCACGAAGATTGCGACCGTGTCCAGGATCCTTATAGCTTCCGATGCATTCCTCATGTTCACGGTGCATGCCGGGAGACATTTGAGTCAGTCAAACGTGTTATTAATAATGAAATCAACAGTGTGAGCGATAATCCTCTTGTGATGTGGGAGTCTAATGGGGTGTATAATTCTGGGCATTTCCATGCCGAGCCGGTGGGACAGGCGGCGGATATGTTATCCATTTCCGCCGTGGTATTGGGGGGTATTTCTGAACGACGGGTGTACAGGATGATGGATGGGGAAAATATGGGGGTGGCACCATTTCTTGCTGGTTCACCAGGTGTTGAGTCTGGGTATATGATAGCACAGATTACTGCAGCGGCCCTGGCATCTGAGAACAAAACATTGGCTTTTCCCGCTTCTGTTGACTCAATAACTACCGAAAACGGACAGGAAGATTTTGTCTCTATGGCGCCAATCGCCGGTCGAAAGCTTTTGAGTATTATAGATAATCTGGAACATATTCTGGCCATCGAGTTGCTGGTTGCTACACATTTGTTAGATCTCCGCCGGCCTCTTAAGTCTTCTCCTGTGACTAAAGCAGTCCGTGATGCGGTCCGCCGTGTTATTCCTTTCAACAGTCGTGATCGGGTTTTATCTGCAGAGATTGCCAGTGCTGTTGGATTGATTCGGAGTGAGAAGATAATTTCAGCAGCAAATTCAAAGCTAAAGTTGAACTGAAAATGGCGAGATACAGTAAACTAAAAGAGTCTCTTACTTTCGATGATGTCCTTCTTGTGCCGAGGCATTCAAAAGTGCTTCCCAAGGAAGTTGATGTCACAGCACAGCTTACGAAGTCCATTAATCTCAACATACCAATCCTCAGTGCCGCTATGGACACAGTAACTGAAAGTGATATGGCCGTCGCCTTGGCAAGAGAGGGAGGTATGGGCGTCATTCACAAGAATATGTCTGTAGACCGCCAGGTGAAGGAAGTGACTAAAGTAAAACGGGCCGAGAGCGGAATTATCCTAGACCCTGTCACCATTTCCCCGGATAAGACGCTGAAGGATGCCATCGCTATAATGAAGCACCATGAGATATCAGGTCTTCCCGTCATTGGTGATTCTGACAAGATCATTGGCATTCTTACTGAGCGCGATATCCGGTTCGAATCAAACCTTGATCAGTCCGTTATTGAGGTTATGACCAAAGAGTTGATCACAGCTAAGAGCGGTACCACCTTAGAGACAGCAAAAGACATTCTACAGAAGAACAGAATCGAAAAACTTCTCCTGATAGACAAAGAAATGAAATTAGCTGGTATGGTGACGGTGCGTGATATTTTGATGAAAGAGAAATATCCTGATGCTTCTCTTGATCCCCACGGCCGGCTTTTGGTTGCCGCCGCTGTAGGTGTTGCCGACGATCTGGATGAGAGAGTTTCAGGACTTATCGGCGCAGGTGTGGATGTGATTGTGCTCGATTCCGCTCACGGTCATTCTCAGGGCGTGTTGGATGCTGTGGGAAAAGTGAAGTCAAATTACAATGACGTTCCGGTTATTGCCGGGAATGTTGCCACCGGTGATGGTACACGTGCTATCATTGACGCCGGAGCCGACAGTGTGAAAGTTGGTCTCGGTGCCGGAGCAAGCTGCACCACCCGGGTTGTCAGTGGAATTGGTGTTCCTCAATTCACCGCTATTGTAGATGCGGTGGAGGCTGCTGCAAAAAACGAGGTACCTGTTATTTCCGACGGGGGTATACGTTTCTCTGGTGATATGGCAAAGGCCATGGCTGCTGGTGCCGATTGTGTGATGCTTGGTAATTTACTTTCAGGATTAGATGAAAGCCCTGGCGAGGTGATCCTTCATGAAGGTCGCCAATATAAGTCTTTTCGCGGAATGGGCTCGATTGGCACCATGAGGGAAGGGAGTGCTGACAGGTATTTTCAAGAGGGAGAATCCGGGATTAAGCTCGTTCCAGAAGGTGTGGAAGGGCTGGTTCCATACAGAGGTAGTTTAAGTTCGGTCATCTATCAGCTTGTTGGTGGGCTCCGTGCCAGCATGGGATATTGCGGTGTAATGGATATCCCCGCCTTTAAAAAAGAAGCCGAATTTATAAGAATTTCCTCCGCGTCTTACGCTGAAGGTCATCCTCACGATCTTAGGATTGTCAAGGATGCCCCTAATTATCAGCCAAAAGACAGTTAGAAAGCTGAAGTTTTCGGTATACTAGGAAAGGGAGTTAACGTATTTCGTCAGCGCAGATTTGCGCCTGGCGGCAGTTTTCTTGTGTAGAATCTTTTTTGATGCCAGACTGTCGATGATGGATATGGCCTTACGATAGAGCGTTTCAACTTCATTTTTATCCGTGGATGAAAGTACCTTTTTCACGGCCGATTTCATCATTGACTTATAGTGGAAATTGTGAACATAATTATTAGCCTGCTGTCGTTGACGTTTTTTGACAGATTTTGTTCTATTACTCATATGTAGTCATAATCTCATTTTAGTGTGTCTTCATAACGGTCGCAAATTTATATGCACTGAAATGAAGAACCAAACTCTCTTGCCGGGAATTTATTTTGAAATTCTTTAACTGAACATTACCTTCAGTTGATGAGAGATTTAGAACTCCTAGCATCAGTTCCCATTTTTTCGGATCTTCATTCCACCGATTTGGATGAACTTCATTCTCGTATGTCCAAACGTTCGTATGCAAAGAATGATATTATACTCATGGAGGATGAATTTGGTGATACATTTTTTATCATCAGCAATGGCAGTATCAAAATTACCCGCGTCAGTGAAGATGGGAGAGAGGTGATTCTTGCAATATTAGGCGAGGGAGATTTCTTCGGTGAGATGTCTCTCTTGGATGGCGAAACGCGGTCCGCAAATGCCATAGCGCACGGAGATTGCCATGTGCTTATTTTGAAGCGCCACGATTTTCTTCTGTTCCTTGAAAAGTTTCCGAAAATTGCTATTTCACTTCTAATTGAGCTTGCTGGTCGAATCCGTAAGACTGACCAGCAGATTGAAAGCTTTGCTTTAAGCGATGCTGAGCAGCGGATCGGCGTCACCATCTTGCGACTTGCTGAAGAATTGGGAACCATCCGAAAAGGCGTGGTTCATATTTCCAAATTGCCCTATCAGCAGGATATTGCAAACATGGCCGGTACGTCTCGCGAAACTGTCTCCCGAATGCTCAAACTCCTTGAAGAAAAAAGTTTAATATCAAGGAAAGCACACACTCTCTCCATTCTTGACTACACGAAATTCAGGGATACTTTTATGTAAACTCCACTTGGGCTTAAAACCGGCTCAAACTCAACTATTTTCAATTGATCATGAGTAAGACGATCATAGAGCACCTTCAGGGGAATGATTTAAAGGCCATCTCGAGGCTCATGTCAGCTGTTGAAAACGGCAGCCAAACAGATGATGTCCTCAATGATGAACTCTATTCACATTCTTTGGATTCGGTTCGCATTGGGATTACAGGCCCGCCGGGTGCCGGAAAGAGCACACTCATTGATAAACTGGTAAAACTCATCAGGAAAGATGAAAAAACTGTGGGTGTCATTTCCGTCGATCCCACCAGCCCCTTTTCCGGTGGTGCTCTCCTGGGCGATCGCATCAGGATGAACCAGCATTCAATGGATAGCGGAGTATATGTGAGAAGTATGGGGAATCGCGGAATGACTGGGGGGCTGGCTAAAAAATCCCATCTTATGGGAGATATTCTATCATGTACGGGGAAAGAGGTTATCATATTTGAGACAATTGGTGTGGGACAGTCTGAGACAGAAATCATTGAAAATGCAGATATCACAGTTGTTGTGTTGGTGCCGGAAGTGGGGGATGAGGTGCAGTTCATGAAAGCAGGACCCATTGAGGTGGGTGATCTTTTTGTGGTTAACAAGTCGGACAAAGACGGGGCTAAGCGCGTAGCCGACCTTTTATCTGAATATCTCAAAGATTCAGCCGAAGCCCGGCAATTCATTCCTGAGATAGTTTTGACGACTGCATCATCTGGTGAAGGAGTGGCCGAACTTTATACAAAATCATTTAATCTTATTGCACATTTGGAAAAGGCGGGCATTCTAGAAAAGCGGCGTGAAAGACAATACCTGAACCGCGTACGGGGTGCCGTTCGGGATGAACTTGTTCAGCTCTTTTGGAATGGTCAGCCGGAACTGGTCTTAGACTCGGAAATTTCAACTCACAGGGCTAATGGCCGATCTCCCTACTCAGCGGCGCGCCACCTTATAGATTCCCTGAAATAGAATTATTACCGATCAAACCGAAATGCAATTTCTTGATCATCTCGAGGAGCTCAGATGGCGAATCATCAAATCTTTGATAGCTGTTGTTGCGGGTGCTGGACTTGTTTTCCTTTTCATCGATCCTATTTTCAGGATTCTTTTGCTACCGGCTACATCTCTGGAGAATCCACCTGATCTACAGGTATTGAAAGTACACGGAATGTTCATGATCAAATGGGGGATTGCCTTTGTTGGGGGGGTCATTTTGGCTATTCCTGTCTTAACTTACCAGTTCTGGAAGTTTGTAGCACCGGGCATGCTTGAGAATGAACGAAGATACGCTTTTCCGGTGATCCTTTTTTCATTCGTCTTTTTTATAATTGGTGTCGTGTTTGCCTACTTTGTGGTGATCCCTTTTTCGCTCAATTTTTTCACTGGCATGGGATACGTTGACGTAGCTAACAATTTTTCCATCAACTACTATTTTAACTACATCCTCTGGATTCTCTTTTCCGCAGGCCTTCTGTTCGAACTGCCGGTCATTGTTCTGATCCTCTCATCCATCGGACTTCTGACTCCAGCTTTTATGCGTCAATACCGCCGTCACTCTGTGGTCGTCATTCTGATTCTCTCCTCCCTGTTAACCCCGCCAGATCCTGTCAGCTTGTTGATTATGACCGCTCCCCTCATGGTGCTTTATGAGATCAGTATTGGCATTTCACACATCTTTGCCAAGAAGTTTTAGTGAAGAGCAACAGCCTTTCACGGTAAATTTCACCAATGACTGAGACATTTGAACTGAAAAGAATCATTGAACCTATTGTGGAAGATTTGAAAGTTTTCCAGGATGAGTTTGAGCTAGCGCTGAAGTCTGAGGTCCGGCTCATCAATATAATTGCCCGCTATCTTTTAAGCCACAAAGGTAAAGCCATCCGACCCATACTCACCATCCTGTCGGCGCGGGTGAGTGGCGGTCCAACGTTGAACAGTTATAAGGCGGCAGCTATGGTTGAGCTTCTTCATCTCGCCACCCTTATGCATGATGATGTTGTGGATGAAGCCAAGAAGCGGCGGGGTTTTCCCACAATTCAAAAAATTTGGAAGAATAAAACAGCCATTATTATGGGCGATTTCATTTTGAGCCAGGTTCTCACAAACCTGATTCGTCTAAGAGATTTTGAGGCGTTGGACCTCATTTCAAACACAGCCAAACGTTTGAGCTCTGGAGAAATGCTTCAGATCGAGCGAAGCTTTAAAAAATCTATGTCCGAAGAAATTTATTTCAGGATGGTTAAAGATAAAACTGCCTCACTCATTTCAACCTCTTGTGAACTTGGAGTCATCACTACTTCAAAAAATGAAGACCACAAAACAGCGGCGCGGGATTATGGGGAAAAGCTGGGGGTGGCGTTTCAAATTAAGGATGATCTTTTTGATATTCTCGGCGCCACCAAGGACACCGGAAAGGATACCAATGCAGATGTTTCCAAGAATATGATCACCCTTCCAATTATTCATGCCATGTCGTCAACCCTTTCAGCCGTTGAACGGCGGCAGCTCCGCAAAACGCTCTCTAAGGATACCAAAAATAGAGATGTAAAACGATTGAAAGAGATTGTATCCGAACACGGCGGTTTTAGTTATGCCAAGAAGAAACTGCAAGAATTTTCCGATCAGGCTGTTGCCGCACTTACACCTTTTCCCGATTCTCCTTATAAAAGGTCCATGATAGATCTTTGTCTCTACAATGTGCAAAGGACGAAGTAGGGGGCCAGGGCGGCAATACTGGAAAGTACATCCTCGTTTGAAAAGGTTCTGATAATTCGCTTCAGTTCCATGGGCGACATCATATTTACCACAGCTGCTGTGGAGGCGCTCAAGAATCAACATCCAAATTGTGAGATTCATTTTCTCACGCTTCGCGATTATGCACCGATTTTAGAGGGACAACTCCACATCAGTCGCTTGATTTTGTTGGAACGCAACGCTGGATTTAGACGATTGACGGAACTGGCAGGTAAATTAGATGATGAAAACTATTCTCATGTTTTTGATCTTCACGATTCCCTTAGATCAGGAATTATTCGCCTCGGTATGAATTCTCACTGCTCCGTATACAAAAAACCGAGGCTCAACCGTTTTCTGCTCTTTTATTTTAAGTGGAACCGTTTCCCTCCAAATTTCGAGGTAACTAAAGAATATGTTAATTTCATGGGGTTGCAGGAAGGTGCTCTCACCCAATTGTACATATCAGTTAAGGAAAAAGAGCGGTGTAGCAGTTTGTTGGCCCGTTTCGGAGTTGCGCCACATTTTCTCGCGATCGTGCCCGGAGCTACCTGGCCAAACAAAGTTTGGACAGTAGCCGGGTACCGACAGCTGTTTGATTTGATGCATGGAAAGCAGGCGGTAATCTTGGGTGGGGCTGAAAACACTGTTTGTGATGAGATCGCAGGCGAATTCGAAAATGTCGTGAATCTTCGTGGAAAAACTAATCTGCGTACATCAATGACCATTCTATCTATTGCGTCGGTTGCGGTGGGTGCCGATACAGGGCTCATCCATGCAGCTGAGGCGCTGGGAACAGCAGTGGTGATGATCACAGGACCTACATCTAGGGAGACAGGTGCTAACGTCCGGCATACGGGTTCTCAGCAACTTTACTCCGATTTATGGTGCAGACCTTGTTCTAAAAACGGGCAGCGGAGATGCATCAGAAATGAGCAGTTGTGTCTCAGCGGTGTCACCAGTAAGGAAGTTTTAGAATCAATAAATTCAGTTTTTCCGGAAGCGTAAAATGAAACTTTTTTGGTTTAGTGTTTACAACTTTATTGCCCTGCCTATTCTTTTGGTTCTTGTGCTTTTTCTTTATCCCTTCAAGTCTAAAATCAGGCGTGCCTTGCACGAGCGGCGAGGAATGACCGATAAGCTCAGAAACTTTATTTCACAAATTGACAGTACTCGTCTGACTTATTGGTTTCATTGCGCTTCTCACGGGGAATACGAGCAGGTTAGGCCTGTCTTGCGTGGCTTGAAAGAGGTGGAGGAAGATAGTATCATTTTGGTAAGTTTTTTCTCACCTTCAGGTTATGCCAATGTGAACGACGATGATATAGATCTCAAGATTTATTTGCCCCTCGATTTTCCCTGGTCTGTATCGAAAATACTCAAGCTGGTCCGTCCCCATAAGCTAATATTCGCCGAGTATGACGTTTGGCCAAATCTTGTTTGGACAGCAGAAAGGCTCAAGATACACACGATCCTCTTTTCAGCAAGGTTGCACAGAAAGAGCCCAAAACTGTGGCCGATAATCAGCAATTTTTTCCACCATGTTTACAGCTCACTTGCGTCTGTCTATACTATCAGCGAAAAAGATCACATTCAACTTCGGCGACTTCTTTTGATAAAGCCTGGGAATATTGTCCGAGTCTTGGGGAGTCCCCGCTATGATCGGGTGAAAGACTTGGCTAAGGAGTCAGCCGTAGACCGCTCAAGGTCGGTACTTGAACGCCCCCTCCGGTTTATCGCAGGAAGTGTATGGCCTGAAGATGATCAACTTATTCTCGGTTCCATTTTGGAGATAGTCCGGGCCAAGCCCGAATTTGGTTTCACCTGGGTGCCCCACGAGCCGGATGTTAAATATATTAGTAAGACGTTCGAGCTGTTCACGAAGTTCGGTTTGAGCCCAAAGCTTTTCTCCCAGACTAGTAACGGTGTCAAGAGTGCCCGTGTGGTAATTATGGATAAAGTTGGTTACCTCTCACGGCTTTATTGGCAAGGGCGATTCGCCTATGTTGGAGGCGGTTTCACTACGGGCATTCATAATGTTATGGAACCAGCCATGGCCCGGCTTCCTACTGTTTTTGGTCCAAAATATCACAACTCACACGCAGCTGAGGAGTTGTTGGAAAATGGTGGAGGTTTCACCGTAAACACGCAAACTGAATTCGGTGACACTGTCAATCGTCTTTTGGATGATCAGCAATTTTATCTCAATTCCAGCGCGGCAGCTACTGAGGTGATCCATAAGAATATCGGTGCAGCAACTCGTGTAGTTAGAGGAATTCTCCGTGACTGAAGTCAGTTTTCTTATCCAGTTCCCTAAGTTTGATGTTCCATCTCGGAAAGTCCACCTTCGCACGGGAATACACGTCATTTATGGGGAGAGCGGGGTCGGAAAAAGCAGCCTTGGTCGGCGAATGGTTTCACTGTCTCACGAATCAGATCATCCAAATTTTAATCTGTCTCGAATTTCGGGTTTTATCTCGCCCATGATTGTAGCTCAAGACCCTGATGCCCAAATCGTTGCCCCCACTGTGGCAAGAGAGCTGGCTTTCAATCTTGAGAACGCTGGTTGGCCCGCGGAGAAAATCCAGCACCGGATTAAAATTGTGGCTGAGAGGTTCAATTTTTCATTTGGTTTAGAAAGACATCCATCGATGCTGTCTGGCGGCGAAAGGGAGCTCCTCAATCTTGCTTCGGCCCTCACTTCTTCTCCTGACTTTTTGATTATTGATGACGGACTTTCCTTCCTGAGTGAGCAGTCGAAAAAAATGTGTGTCACAATCCTGAAGGAGTGGTGTGAACGATTCAACGCCGTTGTTCTGTGGCTCACATCAGACCCTTCAGATCTGCAGTACAGTGAAAATGGCTGGCAACTGTGCCTGGATCATTTAGAGCATCTTGAAAAAAGGTTAGAGAAGATTTACCCGAAGATATCCATTCCACCGGGAAAGCTTTCATTAAAATTTAATAAGCTTTCTTTTGCTTATCCCAACTCTGGGCAACTGTTTAATGACCAGTGCCTTCAACTTAAAAAGATCCGATCATTAGCAGTCATTGGCGAGAACGGCTCCGGAAAATCGACCCTGGGGGCGCTTTTGTCTCAAATGGAAACGCCCCATGCCGGTGACATCAAGATAGAAATATACGACCGTTCACCATCTCTAGCCTACCTTCCTCAATCGCCCGAAAGATTGTTCGGAGGATACACTCCGGAGGAAGTGGCTAAGATGATTCTGTTAGAAGGGTTGGCTTCCGATGATTTTGCTCATCAGATTACAGATTCACTTGCCTCTTTTCAAATTCCCTGGTTCAGGATTTCCCAAACACCCTTACATCTGTTGAGTCTTTCGGAGTCGAGGATTGTGCTGATTGTTATGCTAAGCCAAGCTAAATATGAGTTGCTTATCCTAGATGAACCCATGTTTTCGCTGGGTGTTCAACAAAAGAAAAAGATGATTGAGTTTCTTGGCGCTCTTCTATCAAATAAACACCTTATTTTCGTAACGCATGATGAAATGGAGGCGGCTGCTCTCTCAGAAACTACGTTGGTGATTGCTAATGGGATAATCCATTCAAGACCAGCGATAAAAACACATGCCTGACACTCAGCAAAACATAAAGATTACCCATCCCACTAGAATCATTACGCTGGCTAATCTGCTAAGCGTGCTTCGTGCTTTTCTTGCTTTGCCTATTATTTATAGTCTCGCTCACGACAAAATTGCGCTGGCCGTGGTACTTGTTCTCGTTGCAGTTATCACCGATTGGCTGGATGGTTACTTCGCCCGGCGGGCCCACGAAGTGACAGACTTGGGGAAATTTCTTGATCCACTTGCCGATT
Organism: Candidatus Neomarinimicrobiota bacterium; assembly: GCA_012964825.1. NCBI lineage: Bacteria > Pseudomonadati > Fidelibacterota > Fidelibacterota bacterium. Next base: position 9,765 of record DTTI01000065.1, on the reverse strand, counting down.
CCATTGCAATTGGGGTCATCGTTCTGTTTATTTCTCTTGATGAGACGAGAAATTTCCCATTCTGGTTCTTTATTTTTTATATGACTCGTCAGTTGACTATTACACTGAGTGGTGTATATATGCTTAATCATGCACATGTTGTCCTGGGCTCCAACATTATCGGCAAATGGACCGTGGGGATCATTTCTTTGGCAATACTGCTCTACATTTTGAGAATTGAGGAGATTGGATTTTATCTAATACTGATTTCAACCGTTCTGTCGTTTGTCAGCTGGCTCCAGTATCTTGTTCGTAATCTCAATCAGAAAATTCAGTCGTAAAATCGACGCTCTAATAGCTGTTGTAATCTCTTACAGCGAACAAATTCTACTGAGACGGTTTAGTGTACTGAAAAATATTCCGACTCTATTTGTTGACACGATCCTCGGAAGAAAGTAAATTTCAAGTCAATATGGCAGAATTGAAGATTAACAGTCAATTCTCTCTCACGGCTGAACAATATGGAGCCATGACTGAACTGGTAGCTGGTTTGGAGCGGGGAGAAAAGTGGCAAACGTTGCTGGGCGTTACCGGTAGCGGAAAGACTTTTACCATGGCCAATATCATTCAGGAAGTCCAGCGGCCCACGCTTGTTATTTCGCATAACAAGACTCTGGCAGCACAGCTATATGGAGAATTCAAGAATCTCTTTCCGGATAACTGCGTAGAGTTCTTCATCAGCTATTACGATTACTACCAGCCTGAGGCCTATCTGCCGGTGACCGATACCTACATTGAAAAGGATTCTTCCGTCAACGAAGAGATCGACAAACTCCGACTCAAAGCTACCGAATCTCTTCTGACGCGGGATGATGTGATTGTGGTTAGTTCAGTTTCTTGTATTTACGGTATTGGCTCTCCAAAAGAATATCAGAACAAAGTTGTGCGTGTTAATCAGGGTGAAAAGATCTTCACGCGCCAGCTGTTTCGAGAGTTGGTGGAGATATACTACGTCCGTAGTGATGCCGTCTTGGAGCGAGGGCGGTTCCGGGTCCGGGGAGATGTGATTGAGATATATCCAGCTTATGAAGATCAGGCTGTGAGGATAGAGCTTTTTGGGAACGATGTGGAATCGATTCGCTTTTTCAATCCAATCACCGGGGAGATCACCCGATCTGTGGAAAACCTTTTTGTCTATCCGGCGAAGCATTTTGTGACTGATGAATCGTCCATGGAAGAAATTATCGATGCTATTCGAGATGAACTGGCTGTACGGCTTGAAGAGATGCGCAGTGACAATAAACTACTAGAGGCGCAGCGGCTGGAACAGCGAACCAATTTTGATATTGAAATGATGCTGGAGGTGGGATATTGCTCCGGTATTGAAAATTATTCCAGGTATTTCGCCGGGCGAAAACCAGGACAGCGGCCATATACACTCATTGACTATTTTCCGGACGATTTACTGATATTCATTGATGAATCCCACGTCACCCTTTCCCAGATCCAGGGTATGTATCATGGCGACAGGAGTAGAAAGGAAACGCTCGTTGAGTATGGTTTTCGCCTGCCGTCAGCTCTGGACAATCGGCCGCTCAAATACGATGAATTCGAAAAATGTGTGCATCAAGCAATCTTTTCCTCGGCAACACCGTCAGATCGGGAACACGCTTACACCGGTGGCGCTGTTGTGGAACAAATCACCCGTCCTACGGGTCTGCTGGATCCGGAAGTGGAAGTCCACCACACCGAAGGGCAAATAGATGACCTTATTGGCGAAATTCGGCTCCGAGTGAAAAGTCAAGAAAGAATCCTGGTGATAACCCTAACTAAAAGAATGTCAGAAGATCTGACCGACTATTTAATGGGGATGAATCTCCGGGTACGTTATCTCCATTCTGATATCAATACGTTGGAGCGGGTGAAAATTCTGAGAGATCTCAGGCTTGGCGAGTTTGACGTACTGGTGGGCATCAATCTGATGAGAGAAGGACTGGACCTGCCCGAGGTTTCTCTGGTTGCCGTCCTGGATGCTGATAAGGAAGGTTTCTTGAGATCCGAACGATCGTTGATGCAAGTTGCCGGCCGCGCTTCCAGAAATGTAAATGGGAAAGTGATCTTTTATGCCGACAAGGTGACAGACTCCATGAAAAAAGTAATAGACGAGACAAACCGGCGGCGTGAGTTTCAGAAGAAATATAATGAGAAGCATAAAATCACGCCGACAACCATCTATAAGTCAATGGATGATGTGATCCTGACAACGTCCGTTGCTGATGCCGTTAAGGAAACCGATCATATGGTATACGGGAGAAAGGGCGACTGGTTCGATACGCTGGACAAAGGTGCTGCTCTAGATATGATGAAGAACGAAATGCTGGAAGCTGCGGAAAAACTGCAATTCGAAAAAGCAGCGAGACTTAGAGATGAAATCGAAAAACTAAGAGAAGAATTGGTGACCTGACGCGGAGCGCTTTTGAGTTTGAATAGGATTAGAGTCTGATGAAAGTTTTAGTCACAGGCGGGGCGGGTTACATCGGTTCCCATATTGTACTGGACCTCTTAAATGCAGACCATGAGGTTGTCATTTTGGATGACATGTCGAGAGGGGCTGAAAAGAATATTCACGCCGATGCTCAATTTATTCGTGGTTCAACACTGGATGCAAGCAAGGTGAGAAAAGCCTTGGCCGGCGGTGTGGAGGCCGTGGTACATCTGGCCGCTTTCAAGGCAGCGGGGGAGTCCATGACAGATCCCGAAAAATATTCTACAAACAACATTTCAGGCACATTGACTTTGCTGAATACCATGGTAGCTGATAAAGTGAAGACAATCGTTTTTTCCTCAACGGCGGCCGTATACGGCTATCCTGAGTATCTTCCCATGGACGAGGATCACCCAACGGAACCTATCAACTACTATGGTTACACAAAACTTGCTATTGAACAGTACCTGAAGTGGTACGGTCAATTGAAAGGAGTGAAATTCGCCGCTCTGCGTTATTTCAACGCCGCCGGTTATGACGATCATGGTCGTGTCCTTGGGCTTGAAAAGAACCCGGCCAATCTTGTTCCTATTATTATGGAGGTGGCCAGCGGACAAAAACAGGTTTTTGAACTGTTTGGCAATGATTATGACACACCTGACGGCACCGGTATCCGGGATTATATTCATGTCACCGATTTGGCTTCAGCACATTTGCTGGCACTGGATTATTTGCTTTCTCACGATCACCTCACTGTAAATCTTTCTTCCGGCGAAAGCCATTCTGTTTTGGACGTGGTGAAAATGGCGGAAAAAGTGACACGCCGGAATATAGCGTACAACGTCGTTAATCGTCGTTCCGGTGATCCAGCTGAGCTGGTGGCTACGTCTAAACTTGCCAAAGAAACGCTGGGATGGGAGCCGATACATTCCGGTCTTGAGGAACTTTTGTCATCTATGTGGAAAGTGTACCAACACAATTTTGAAAAAGAGCCTGGGGTTTTGACATGAGTGAACTAGATATGGTGAGGCGAAATTCAGGGATTATAGGTACTTCCCAGGGCATTGATCAGGTCCTCGAAATGATCGTCCAAGTAGCACCGGTAGATATCTCGGTGCTCATCATCGGTGAATCGGGAACAGGGAAGGAGCTTGTGGCTAAAGCGATTCATAAACAGAGTCGCCGTTCATCCAAACCACTGGTGATCGTGAACTGTGGCGCCATCCCGGAAGGGATCATTGAGAGTGAACTTTTTGGTCACAAGAAAGGTTCTTTCACTGGGGCGGCAGAAGACAGAAAGGGATACTTTGAAGAAGCTGACGGCGGTACCGTATTTCTAGATGAGATAGGTGAAATGCCTGTGGAGACTCAGGTTAAACTCCTTCGGGTTCTTGAGTCAGGTGAGTTTATGCGTGTGGGTGACGCTAAAACGAGAAAGGTGGATGTGAGAATGATCGCCGCCACTAACAAAAATCTGACTCAAGAGACAGAAAAAGGACGGTTTCGCCAGGACCTTTACTACCGCCTCCGAACAGTTACCGTAGAAATACCGCCACTGCGCCAAAGGCTGGAAGATATTGATCTTTTAACGGAACGTTTTGCGCTTCTTTTTTCCCGCTCCAATGATATTGTTTTCAGGGGGTTCAGCACTGATGCAATCCGGGTGATGAAACAGTATGATTGGCCTGGCAATGTCCGAGAGCTTCGGAACTTTGTGGAGAGTGTCATCTTGTTGGAAAAAGGGAACAAAATTTCAAGCGAAATAGTATTGAAACATCTGGAACCTATGGTTGGCGGTGCATCACCGAATCTACCAGTTCCAGTGGACAAATCTTCCGGCCAGGCAGAGCGAGAACTGATTCTCCAGCAGCTGCTTTTTCTAAGGCAGGATATGCGTGATATCAAGAGTCTGTTCTCTGGTGGAAAGATTGATCACAGCGGCGAAATTGGCTATCTGAATTCCGGTGGCGGTTTGAATCTAACCGCTTTGGAAGGTGATGTGGGAAACCTTATCAAGTCGGGTGCTATTGGTGATATGAGCGTAAAGGACCTCGAAATGGAGCTCATATCACGCACATTGAAGAAATTCAATAAGAACAGGAGAAAGACAGCCCGTGCTCTTGGAATCAGTGAGAGGACGCTCTACAGGAAGATCAACGATTACGGCCTTGAGAAGAAACAGAAAAGATTTAGAGATGAAAATGAGTAAAACAGGTTAACCCGAGATGAGTGGTATTATCGATGAACTAAAACGGCGAATGATGATCCGGTTTGGGGTCGGATACGCCACGATCCTGCTCTGGTTCTTTTTAATGTTTTCCGGCTGTGGTCTCTACTCTTTTTCTGGTTCCATCCCACCGCACATCAAAAGTATCTCCATCCCTTTGTTTGTAAATGAGACGGCTGAATTTGGAATCGCTGAGGCAGTGACAGATGAGGTGACAAATGTCTTCCTGGAGGAGAACATCCTGAAGATCAGTGACCAAGGCGATTCCATTTTGAGGGGTACAATCAAAAGAGTAGAAGACAAGCCGTACACCTACTCTGAAATGGAAGAGGTGCTGGAGTATCGTTACAGTGTAGGCATCAGTGTGGAGTGGTTCGATGTGCGTGAAGAGAAAGCGCTTATAACTAAAAATTACACCAGCTGGGGAGCTTACAGCCTGACGGTTGATGTAGCTTCAGACGGTATCGACAACGACAGAGACGGTAAGGTTGACAGCGATGACCCGGATGAATCTGGAGACCCCCGCCAGCTGGCAATGAAGGCCGCGGTGACAAAGATTTCAGAAAGTATAATTAATGATATAGTCTCAACGTGGTAGAGGAGTAAACGGTGGGAAAAACATATATTGCTAATCTGGCTGATCATGTGGGGAAAGAGGTAATGCTAAACGGATGGGTGTATACCAAACGGTCCAGTGGGAAAATATGGTTCCTGATTTTGAGAGATGGTACGGGTTACACTCAGGGGGTGATATCACAAGAGAATGTTCCTGATGAAGTTTTTGATTTGGAGCCGGTACTAACGCAGGAGTCATCTGTATCTCTGACGGGATTAGTGAAGGAAGACAAAAGAAGTATCGGAGGTTATGAGCTGGACGTGAGCGACATCAAAGTGCACCAGATTGCCGATAAATATCCCATCACCAAGAAGGAGCACGGTACAGCTTTTCTCATGGACAACCGCCATCTCTGGCTCCGCTCAAGGAAACAGAATGCTGTCTTGAAAGTCCGTGCTGAGACGGTAAGAGCCATCCGGGATTATTTTGATAGCAACGGTTTTGTAAATCTTGATACACCTATTTTTACAGCAAACGCTTGTGAAGGGACCACCACCCTGTTTGAGACTGAATATTTTGGTCAAAGGGCTTTTCTGGCTCAAAGCGGTCAGTTATATAACGAAGCGAATATTATGTCCTTTGGAAAGGTTTACTGTTTTGGGCCAACGTTTCGAGCGGAGAAATCGAAAACACGGCGTCATTTGACGGAATTCTGGATGGTGGAGCCGGAAATTGCTTACTGTGATTTGGATGAGAATATGGACTGGGGCGAGGGACTGATATGCCACATTGTGCAGTGGGCCTTGGAAAATTGCCGGGAGCAGCTGGAAGTGCTGGATAGAGACACGTCACAATTGGAAAAGATCAAGGCACCATTCCCTCGAATTAGTTACACGGAAGCTGTTGATATTTTGAATGATAAAGGAGAAAGTTTTGAATGGGGTGGCGATTTCGGAGGGGGTGATGAGACAGTCATTTCCCAGCATTTTAACAGTCCTGTCATCGTCCATCGCTTCCCGGCTGCCATCAAGGCATTCTATATGAAGCGGGATCCTGAAGATGATAAACTGGCTCTCGGGATGGATATATTAGCACCGGAGGGTTACGGTGAGGTAATCGGAGGTGGTGAGCGTGAACACAATCATGACACCCTGGTGAGGCGAATTAACGAACATAAACTGCCAAAGGACTCCTTTCAGTGGTACCTGGACCTGCGAAAATACGGTACTGTTCCACATTCCGGTTTCGGCCTTGGTGTCGAGCGGACGGTGTCTTGGATCTGCGGGATTTCACATTTGAGAGAGGCAATTCCTTTCCCGAGAATGATACACAGACTGGAACCGTGATTCATCAGGAATTAAGCGATTATATGTTTGAGTAATTTGAATGGTAATTGAATAAATGACTGGGCAGAAGCGTATTGCTGTTTTCGGAGGATCTGAATGCACAGCTCAAACATCTGAAGCTGCTGAAAAGGTGGGAAAGCTTTTGGCTGAGAAAGGAGTTTTGGTCTACTGTGGCGGAAGGTCAGGTGTGATGAAGGCAGTCTGTAAAGGAACCAGTGAAGCTGGCGGTACGGTGGTGGGTGTTTTGCCCACGGAAGATGTGTCCGGTATCAACAACTATGTTACTGTTCCCGTTGCTACCGGGGCGGGTCAGGGACGGAATGTGATTATCGCTAATTCCGTTCATGGTGCTATCGCCATCGCCGGTGCTTATGGGACACTGTCTGAAATTGCCCACACGCTGGCCCAAAAAAAACCAGTGGTCACGCTGGGATCTTGGGATATTAAAGGTGTAAATGAGGCTCAAACGCCCGAAGGGGCTGTTCAAAAAATATTGGAACTCATATGAACGAAAAAAATAAATCAGTTGGTGCAAAGATTAAAGTGACAGGCCGAGTGCAGAGGGTCGCTTACCGTTATTTCGTCCAACACTGGGCGGAGGATTTTGGTATTGGCGGATGGGTCAGGAATCAGAGAGATGGTTCTGTTTTTCTTGAGGCTGAAGGGAGAAAGGACAGAATTGAGAAACTGATCAAAGAATTACAGGAGGGGCCCAACATGGCCCGGGTGGAAGATGTGAATGTAAAGTGGATCGGTTTCGAAAATAAATTCAGAAATTTTGAGGTGCGATATTAAAGTATAGCTTTAACTGTATCCATGAAAATAGCTCTATGCCAAATCAATCCCACTGTGGGAGATTTTGATAATAATTGTAAGAAGATTCTTTCATTCTATAGCAATTCTGTGGATGCTAATGCCGATATTGCTGTTTTTCCAGAATTGTCAATTACCGGGTATCCGCCCCAGGACCTGCTACTGGAAAGGTCATTTGTAGATAGGAATGTCCAAGTACTGGAGGTATTAAGGTCCGCCGTTGGCAATGTTCCCATGGTGGTTGGCTATGTCCACCCTAACGGAAACAGTCTTTATAATAGTGCTGCGTTACTACAGAACGGAGAGATATCTGGTAGATATGATAAAGTGCTTCTTCCAACATATGATGTTTTTGATGAGGACAGATATTTTACACCAGGAGAAAATCGGACGCCTCTGGTAGCAAAGATTGGCTCGGAAACAATATCTCTCGGTGTTGAGATTTGTGAAGATATGTGGGATGAAGATTATACCTGCAAAGTTACTGATGAACTTGTAGAGGCAGGCGCTGAACTGATCCTCAACATATCTTCATCACCTTTCAGTGAAGGAAAACTTTTTGAACGGGAGAGACTAATTAAAGGGCATGTGGATAGATGTAGGGTTCCTTTTCTGTATTGCAATCTTGTGGGAGGGCAGGATGAATTGATTTTTGACGGCAATTCAGTAGCATACTCCTCTGATGGAAGGCGGATTGCCGCTACCACTTCTTTCAAAGAAGAGATGGTGATTGTCGACCTTGATTCTGATAAGAAGATTTCAAATGACGACTATTCTCGAGAAGAGGAACTTTTTGCTGCATTGACATTAGGTATCAGTGATTACATTCATAAGACGGGACATACCAAGTGCGTTATAGGTCTCAGCGGTGGCATCGATTCGGCCCTCACAGCATGCCTTGCAAAAGAAGCCCTAGGCGAAGAAAATGTACTTTGCGTATCTATGCCATCCCGGTTCAGCACTCAACACAGTAAGGATGATGCCAAAGAACTCGCCAAAAACCTGAGTGTGAAATATTGTGTCCTTTCTATCGGTGAAATAGCATCTGTATATGAAACAGCGTTTGATTCTCAGTTCGACGGAATGGCCAGGGATATCACTGAGGAGAATATTCAGGCCCGCATCAGGGGGAATTTTCTTATGGCCTTTGCCAATAAAATGGGTTATCTCGTCTTATCCACTGGCAATAAGACGGAGCTGGCCTTGGGCTATTGTACGCTATACGGCGATATGAGTGGCGGACTGGCGGCCATTAGTGATCTCAACAAGATGGATGTCTATGGTCTCAGCAAATGGTACAATGAAAGTCAAAGCAGTGAGGTTATACCTGGGAACATTTTTTCGAAGAAACCGTCCGCAGAACTGGCTGAAGATCAGGTGGATCCATTTGATTATGAAGTGGTGAGTCCATTGGTGGAAGAGATTGTGGAGAATCATAGATCAAAGGCGGAACTGGTGGAACTTGGATATGACGCCAAACTGGTAGAAAATGTGAACCATTTGGTTCGCCGATCGGAGTTCAAGAGGCGGCAAGCAGCTCCGGGACTTCGCGTCACCTCCAAGGCTTTTGGCATGGGGCGCAGGTATCCTATTGTGAATCGTTTTATGGAAAGTTGAAGTAACTTTTGATGAAAATCATATTCTTATGAAAAGATTTTTTCTTTTTCTACTTCTTGGTGTATTCATCTTTCCTGTTTCAGCTCAGGACGGCCCTGATTACGGTTTCTGGTCCAACCTGGAAGATGACAAGAAAGTTGCATTTGTTCAGGGCTATTACACCGGACTTGCCCGGGGCCTGAAGATACTAGGACAGGAAGCATCCCGAATGCGGAGTCAGGATAAGTATTGGTCGCCCCCTTTTTCTCATGAAAATTCAGCGAAACGGATATCGGAATTTTTCACTGATCCCATGCCGGATTATGCTGAAATTGCCCGAATGATTAATGCCCTCTATGAGAATAATGATAACAGTCATATCAAACTTGAAACGGCTATTTATATTATTATGCTGCACCACGGAGGGAAGGAGAACCGGGCCAATACCATTCTACTGAGGGAGCAGAAGAGGGTTTTGAAGGGAAAATAATCTGAAACCATGAGGTCATTCATTACACCTGTTTTATTACTGTTTGTGCTGTCATTGCTAAGGGCCGATGAAAAAACATACGCTCTCGAACTTGTAGCGAGGGTAGAACTCCCCACTGTAGTCTGGAGTGTTGGTGATACCGCCGGCGGTTCGGACTGCTGGGGTTACGTTGACGACGAAGGGACCGACTACGCCATTATGGGGGTTTTGGACGGTACAGCTATTGTGAGGGCTGAAGATCAAAAAATAATCACAACCATTCCCGGTCCAGAG
>DTTI01000064.1 GCA_012964825.1 Candidatus Neomarinimicrobiota bacterium | reverse complement strand
TGCTAAGGTCTTTATGTTAAAAATACCAACATCCATGTGTTTCATCCCGACCGTCTCCCCGTCACTTTCTGGGTTGAGATTGGGAAAGTGGTTGAGAAAGCTGATGTAGAAACATAATGGGGTAAACTACCTCTCTGGAGACAAACTAAGGAGAGATAGCGGTAAAATCAATCAGGAAGGGAATATGAAAGCGGTTTACGGGATAAGGAATACCTGAAAAAAATGATTGAAACTTTTGTAGATAATCCTTGTATAAAGATAAGTAAGTACTTACTATCAGCCTCATTTTTTGAGTAGTAAAATGAAAAAAGACGATAGAATAAATCAGATAGCAGAAAAAACCCTCGAGCTCATCAATAAAAAAGGTTCTGTGGATGCATTGAGGACCAAGGACTTAGCGGACGCCATTGGTGCATCTGAAGCCACAATATTCAAGTTTTTCGAATCTAAAGAGGAGATTCTTAATACTGTAATTAGACGATACATCCACAGGAAGCCTATCAGAATTCAAGCTTCGGATTTAAAGACGCCTGATGATTTTGAGAATTTTCTGAGGGAAATCCTCGACACAACATTAGACCCCTCACCTTCAAGAGCTCCTTATGTTTCTTTGCTTATCCAAATTTCTTTGAAGGAAAACCCTATTGCTAAAGAGAACTTCGAAGACCTGCAAAAGATCTGGGCGATTATAGAAGACAGAATCGAGTACGGTAAGAAGCACTGGAATTTTTCTGATTCCGTTGACAGCAAGTTGCAGACAAGACTATTCTACTTTGCGGCTGTTATGTATTACATACAAATGGAAGTATTCAACAGGAAATCAGTTGAAAGCTTCGATGTTATAGAAGTGAAAGAAACCCTTTTAGCAAACTTCCTGAAAATATTGACCGAAGGAAATAACCGATGACATTCTTTTCTGGATTTCGGTGTCTAAAGGGTGATTGTTTGACCAATTAATGAAAGGTAATAATAATGTATTTCTCTAAAAGGACCGTTTCTCTGACTCTTTCGCTTAGTTTCCTTGTTGCTGGTCCAAAATCATATGATGTGGTTTCAGATGATCTCAAAAATAGAATATTTGAAATTACCCGGGCAACTGGCTCCATAATTGTTGATGCAGACTTAGACGATGTGGGTTGGGCCGATGCCGCAAGTACAGACTTTTTTCTTGAAATTCAGCCCGGCGATAATGTGGATCCACCGGACCCCACGGAAGTGAAGGTCACTTATGACAAGGACAATCTTTATGTTGCTTTCATGGCATATTCTGACCCGGATGATATCCGAGCATCCTTACAGAAACGGGACCAGGCTTGGCGGGACGATTTTGTTGCCATTATTATTGATGCTTATGGGGACGCAAATGCCGCTGTTATGATAGGGTCCAATCCCCTGGGGGTACAGATGGATGCCTTGAATCAGGGGCAGCATGATGATGATAGTTACGACATTATTTATGAATCAGCGGGCAAAATAACGGATAAAGGCTTCCATGTTGAAATGGCCATCCCTTTTTCCAGCCTGTCGTTTCCCAAAAAGAAAATCCAGGAGTGGAAAGTGACTTTTTTCCGGAGCTTTCCCCGAGATGCCCGACATATGGTTACTTGGGGTGGACTTGACCGTTCCAATCAATGCTGGCTATGCCAATTAGGGACACTCAAGGGAATCCAGGGAATTGAGCAGAAAGGCAAACTGGAATTCTTGCCCACACTAATAGGCTCACAGTCTTCAGAGCTGGATGAGAATAATGCCCTCAAAAAAGGGTCTTCTGAGGGGGAAGTATCAATGGGTATAAAGTACAGTCTCAGCTCCGACCGTGTGGCAGAAATTGCAATCAATCCGGATTTCAGCCAAGTGGAGGCAGATGAGGAACAGATTGATGTGAATACCACTTTTGCACTGAATTATCCGGAAAAGCGACCATTTTTTAATGAGGGTGCTGATCTGACCGATACTCCGGTTAGTGTTGTTTATACACGCTCAATCAATAATCCTACTGGGGTAGGTCGCATAATTAACCGGGGCCAAAAGGACAGCTGGCTACTGCTTTCTGCATTAGATGAAGATTCCCCATATATTGTACCGGGGGAAGAACAGAGTTTTACGAGAATGGGCAGTAAAAGCTTTTCCAATATATTTAGGTATAAACGGTCTTTGAATGAGGGTAGTTTTTTGGGTCTCATCGCCACAGACAGGCGAATGGTGGACAATCAGGGTAGCGGATCAGTGGTGGGCTTTGACACCCGTTACCGTTTTAACGACACATATCAGGTGGAATTTCAATCTGTTTTCAGCCATACGCAGGAGCCTGATGATTCACTTTTGATCAGTTCAGCCACCTTTGGCGACAACCATACCTTTACTTTTGATGGTGAATCATTCTCTGGGAATGCGTTGAAACTTGAATTTGACCGAAATACAGAACACTGGCGAATGGAAGTTGGATATGACCATAGAACACCTACCTTTCGTGCGGAAAACGGTTTTGTAACAAATGCTAACAATCGGCGGATTTTTGGGCAAAGTTTATGGATTTATTTTCCGAATAATTTTTTCAGCCAGGTCCTTGGCGGAGTTCACGCCGGTGTCGAACACAATTTCGATGGAGTTCAAAAAGCAAAGTATATAGCTTTATTCAGCAATCTGGCTATGCCCAGACAGACCCGTCTGAATGTAATGTATGCCCGGCGCATGCAGTACCGATTTAAGGATACGGAACTTAAGGGTACTTATGATATTAAGATCAACCTGAACAGTCAGTTCAGTGAACGATATCAGTTTGGGACCAATATCGGTCGCCATGTGGCCCCCGTCCGTTTTCTGGAGGTTCCTGAAGAAGGGCGCCTCGCCGTACTTGAATTCTGGACCAGGATGCAGGCTTCAGACCGATTGAATGTTGGCCTTTCATATAATTCACAGAAAATGACTACAATGGATAGAAAGACAGATTATTTTTCAGGCTACACCGCTACGCTTAGGGCCAGTTATCAGCACAATAAATCTTTGGGTTTCAAGGTACTGACCCAGTACAATGACTTCAGCAAAGACTTTCAGATCCAACCACTCTTGACTTATCAACCCAGCCCATTTACCATCTTTTATATCGGTTCTACCTCAAACCAGAATGTAGATGGTCTGGCTTTTGACAATATTCAAAATGGGATGCTCACGGACCGTCAGTACTTTATGAAAATTCAGTATCTGTTCAATTAGTTGAAAAAGGAGAATACAATGAATACAAAAGAAAAGCTGGATATGCTCTGGAAATACCTGGCACTGGTTGTGGTGGCACTGTTGGGGTCTATAATGCTGCATTCATCCAACATAACTGTCACTGGGCTTCCTGGAGTATCGACTGGGGGTAAAGGTCATGTCTTCATCAGGGCTCATGAAGGCGACTTTGCCGAAGGGGATTATTTAAAAGAGATGAAGGTGAGAGTAGAAAAGGAAGTCATTGATGGTGATACCACACTCAATGTAACGGTGAACGGAAAGCCTGTAGAGGCCTCCAACTTTGAAGAAACGGGTGAGGGGATTAAGTGGGTTTCAGAAGACGGCGAAGTTCATGTCATTAAGATGGGTAACGGAAAATTCAAAGGTGGCTTTAAGGAAATGGAAATGTGGATTGATGAAAATAATGAAGATGGAAAAAAGCAGAAAAAAGTGATTATCAAAAAAATGAAAAAGGGCCTGTGAGAACGTCTTGATGCATCCGAGATAAAATTTGCATTTCTTATCATTTAGAAAATAAAGGAATTATAGTGAATACAAATAAAATAGAAGTAAGACGCGTTCGAAGACGATTTATTATTCATAGGCTCAATAATATGAGGTCTAGAAATGCACAGCGTTATTCCTTTAAAAGAAGGGATATATTATAGCATCTTTATTTAAAAAGAACGCCTCTGATGGTTAATTATATGATGTAGCAGCTTTTTCATTTATTCAATAATTATATCACGATGTTGGTGCTTCTTTCATCCCGACCATCTCTCCATTGCTTTCTAGGTTGAGATTGGGACAGTGGGTGAGAAAGCTGATTCATTTCCCAAGTTCCTCAGCCACTCTACTCATTGCTTGATTCAAGAGTCCCTCTTTATTTCCAGAATGGTGATACTATGACTCCTCAACTCTATTCAACTTAGGTATCAGCTCCCAATCAAATTCACCCGGCACATTTATGCGAAATAATTCGCCGTAACATTTTTTTACCTCCTCAATAAAGTTTAAGGCATCCGTACCTCGTTGAGTAGTACTCCAATGGCCCCTATCAGGACCTTTCTTTGTCAGTTTGTCTATGGCCCGTGTCATAAGGTTTCTTGCACCCTTCAGGTTTCCCGTTGAAAGATGGTAGAAAGAGACGGTGGTTTGAATTAGCCCCTGGACAAAAGCCCTGTCTGGAAGATTAAACTTGGACCACATCTCCTCCCACTGTTCATGGGCATCGAAATATTCTCCCTGATTAAAAAACTCCAGACCAGCAAGAAACAGTTTGTCAATTTTCTCTTCATCAGGCAAGAGTAATTTCCTCCCTGATGGCATATCCAGCTCCATCACTTTTAACCCAGCTTATAAAATGACTCAACGCTCTGTGTGCATCTTTAATTCCGATCATCCCTCTGTTATGTTCTAATTTCGATTGACGATTCGGATTGAGTAGAGCTTGAAAATGAAAATTTTGTTTTATTCCAGTCGTGGAAAACTCATGGTAGTATTTACTCTACGATATAGTTATTCCTCCAGAACCGCCTTCTGAATTTCCATCAGCATGATACCATTCCCGGGGAATGGAACTCCCGTGACGATTATATTCTTTCCATAATACTTTTCGAGCTGATCCCTCGCGGGGATATGTTCAACAAGGGAACAAACAAAAGTTTCTTCCTTACCTCCTCTCTTGGAGAACTCCGTGGTAATGGGTAAGTAGAGTTCACTATTCCCCTTATCAAGAATAGCCAGAGGAAGTCCGCGCTTATAGCAAGCTTGTCCACATCCTATGTGAGCCATACCAGTTGCCTCCAAGCCGTCTTTCATGTAGCAAGTCAGACAAACAACCTCTCCTTTGACGGTAATAGGCTGTTCGTCCTCTGCAAAAAGAACCGTTGTCCAAGACAATACAGTTACAATTAAGATGATCGTTTTCCTCATTTTTCTATCCTCCACTATTCTTTTGTACCCATTCCTCACTCTTCCCCTATTGACTCCGAAGGTCCAATTTTGCTACTCTTAAGCACTTTGAACACAATCTGATCATGAGGCTTGTGTACATATCTTTCTATTTTGCTGATGCCATATTTCGAAAGTATTCTCAACAATTAGAATAAACCAGCTCATATTAACTTTTTACCTATCCTAAATACTTTTTTCAGATATGCCTTCCTTTTCTCTTCCGAAATAAAAGGTACTGACCAGCAATTGAATCTTTTGATTTTCCTTATACCGCACATCTTCAAAACTCCCCTCTTTAATCTCCTGAATGGAATGTTCATATAGAAATACTTTGTGGCAACCGCCGGAGAGCCATAGGTATTAATTATAATAGCCCGATCACAAGGAAGCAAACCAATGGGTCTGCCCCAATTCCCAATGACATTCTTGAACTTAAATGCAAATCCTAAAGTAAATACCCTATCAATCCACCCTTCTAAAATAGCTGGAGCTCTGAACCACCATATTGGATATATAAAAACAAGGCAATGAGCATCCTTGATCAATGTTTGATGTTTCTCTACATCGGGAGCTATTTTGTTATCACCAAAGGAAACCGGATCAAATTCTTCTTTATAGAGATCTATAACTTTGACTGTATGATTACCAGTCTTAGCACCATTAATAAAACTCTCACGAAGCGCTCCACAAAAACTTTGGGGATTTGGGTGGGCGAATATGACCAATGTTTTCATTTCATGATTATTTACTATTCCCGTCGTTTTCAAGGTTGACATTGGGAAAGAGGTTGAAAAAAGTGCAAATGGTCTTTTTCATCATTTTTTAACCTTACCAATTTGGTTTATTGACTGGCCGTAGTGGCACAACGACGCGAAAACGAGGTCGGGAGTCCTCTTCAAGTTCAAAGCGACCACCAAGACTGGGAGCTTCTCCCTGTCCGCCCAAGAATCTTAGCGATTTGGCCTGGACATTACCTGAACCAGATTGCTTTCCATCAAGACGCCAATAACCTGAACGAAGTATGGGTGTAGGGTTATAGACTACTTCAAGATCCAATTGCACTCGTTCGCCATTTTCAAGCACAAATTCGATGGAAACTTGTGTAGTTGCACCATCACGCATCCCATTCACTTGGTAATTAGTCACAGTGCGCGACTTGAAGACACCGTTAACCAATTCATCGAGCAATGGCTCATCATTATTGGTACATCCTCCACTTAGCAGGATAATAAACACCCAGAGGGTACTAATAACTACATTACAAGGTTTTTGCATCTATCATTCCCACCATCCCCCGTCACTTCCCAGGTTGAGATTGGGAAAGTGGTTGAGAAAGCTGATTCATTTTAACAGGAGCATCTTCCTCGTTTGAGTGAACTCACCAGCCTGTATCTGGTACAGGTATACCCCGGCACTGACTGGTCTTCCCAAATTATCAGTACCGTCCCATACAGCCATCTTGTTGCCAGCATCCTGTGACTGGTTGACCAGAGTCTTTATCTGTTTACCCAGTATATCGTAGATGCCAAGGGTTACCTTAGCCTGTTCTGGTAAGTCATAGCGTAATATTGTAACCAGATTAAATGGATTAGGATAATTTTGATCCAATAAATAAACATTTGGTATTGATTGCTCATCACTGAATGATTGGGTCGGACTTCCCGCATTTATCCATGCTGTTGTCCAAATAGATGCTAAATCAACAATAGCACAATGAATCACAATAATTGTCAGTGAATCAAGTTCTTCCCAAATTATGTTATAATAAGTTGAATTGTAATCTGGATCTTGACCTGCTGCTAGATCATCTGCAGCAGTAATTTCACTAACATAGGGATATATTTCATCAACATATCGAAAAATTGAGTCAATTACAGAACTCCAATAAATACTTGATGAATCAGGCAGTGGTAATTCGGATAAATGGGGATTGATCATATAGGTTTCATATCTCGAATGAATACCATAATTACCAGTTAATTGCCCATTGTAATTTAATGTGAGATGTAGAGGCTGATGGGAATCTGCAACATAATGGCCAAGTTCTGCGGCTAACTGCCATACGGTCTCCCATTGTCCATTGGCCATGAGAACAGTTAAACTATCTGTCCATGCTTCAATAACCCAGGGTATGGTACCATTATTAATGATCA
>DTTI01000063.1 GCA_012964825.1 Candidatus Neomarinimicrobiota bacterium | reverse complement strand
GAGATTTAGCATGGGTAAACATAAAGGTCCCTTCACGGCATCTGCATCTGTGCAGACTGATGCGACGGACAAGGCTGTTGGTGAGTTTATGAATGAACTGAACTCCATCCGGGAAAACATCACTGAAGAAGAAATTAAACGGGCGGGGAATTATGTTGCCCTTTGTTATCCCAGTCGCTTTGAAACAATCGGTGATTATGCAATCCAAATGGCATCTCTAGTAAGTATGGAATTGCCTCTCACAACCTTCAACGACTATACCGACGGCATTCTTGACGTGTCTGTCGATGAGGCTCTGATAAGTGCAAAAAAGTATATTGATACTGATAATCTTGTTATCGTCATAGTAGGTGACAGGGAGAAAGTCGAATCCGGAATTCGAGACCTTGAATTAGGTGCAATAAATCTCTGGACCATAAATGACGTTCTGGGCCTCCCGCCTTCTATGGAGTAGCCAAACTTGAATCACAAAAAATTGAAAAGGGCAACAATGTTGCCCTTTTTTATTTCTTCCGTTACATTCTAGCAAACTTTCAAACAAAGTTCGAAATTTATGAGGTGAGACAAATGACAAGACTGAATTTCAAATTGGTTATACTTCTTTTGTTATTTTCAGGTACACATGCCCAGAGAACAGTAAAACCGGTTCTCCACGGGCGACACTGGATGGCCATTACAGGAAAACCGTTGGGTGCTACTGCAGGTGCAACCATTTTTTCCCAGGGTGGAAATGCCATAGATGCTGCCTGTGCCATGCTGGCAGCCACTGCAACCATGTATGATGTCCTAAGCTGGGGAGGAGAGACCCAGGCATTGATTTACAATCCGAAAACTAAAAAGGTGATTGGCGTGAATGCACTGGGTGTTGCTCCTACAGGAGCTACCCCTGAATTCTATAAACAAAAAGATCTGAAGTATCCACCCCAATTCGGTCCCCTTTCAGCTGTTACGCCGGGTACCCCTGGTGGGCTTATGGTAATGCTAGCGGAATACGGTTCCATGAGTCTTGCGCAAGTACTCAAACCTTGCATGGAAATGGCTGAGGGATATCCAATAGAGGCACAGGCAGCTAATTCCATAGAAAGACATAAAAAGAGAATCAAGGAGTGGCCCTATTCCAAAAATGTCTTTCTTGTTCACCACGGAGAAAAAAGAGAGGCACCCAGTGCAGGTGAAGTTTTTAAACAACTTGATCTATTAGCGACACTTCAAAAATTGGTTGATGCCGAGGCAAAGGCTCTGAAAAAGGGGAAATCACGAAAGAATGCCATTTATGACGCGTACGACCGCTTTTATAAAGGAGACATCGCCAAGGAATTTGTCCGAAGTACACAAGAACAGGGGGGACTCATAACCATGAATGACCTGGCCAACTGGCAGGTTTATCTTGAGGAACCGGTTACAACAAACTATAAGGGGATTGATGTTTATAAGTTGACAACCTGGGTGCAGGGTCCCGTAATGCTTCAAGCTTTAAATATGATTGAATTGTTTGATCTTAAGGCAATGGGATATAACTCATCTCGGTACATACATACCTTATACCAGGCTATGAACCACGCTTTTGCTGATAGGGATTTCTATTACGGTGATCCCTATTTCCCACCTGAGGAACCGGTAAAGGGACTCCTTTCTAAAGAATACGCTGCGGCACGGGTAAAACAAATGAACCTTGTAAAGAATGATCCTGATGTAAAACCCGGGGATCCCTACAAATTCATGGCTGGGAAAAATCCTTATTTAGATCTTTTAGATACTTGGGGTGAGGAGGAAGAGGAAGAAGAAGAAACTTCCGATGCTCTTTATGGATTTGACGATTTGGAAAAAGAATTTTTTACTGGTACCACTTCCATTCAGACTACCGACACTGATGGGTGGGTAGTTTCTATCACCCCCAGCGGCGGCTGGATTCCTACCGTCATCGCCGGGAAAACCGGTATTGGGCTAAGTCAAAGAGGCCAAAGTTTTGTTCTTAGTGAAGAAGAAAACCCATATAATGTTATTGCTCCGGGTAAACGGCCCAGGGCAACCTTGACACCAGCCATGGCCTTGAAAAACGGAAAACCCTATCTCTCCTTTGCTGTACAGGGTGGTGATACGCAAGATCAGAATCTTCTCCAGTTTTTCCTCAATATAGTTGAATTTGACATGAATATTCAGGAGGCATCCGAAGCCGCCAATATTAACAGTTATCAGATGTATAGCTCATTCGGGGATCATAATAAAGAAACAGGCAGGCTCATAGTTCAAGAACAGACCCCGCCATGGGTCATGAAGGAGCTTAAAGAGATGGGATACAAGGTACAAAAAAGGGCCATCACCTCAGGCCCCATCAACGCAATCTATTTTGACTGGGAGCACGGCTCATTTTGGGGAGGCTCCAGTCATCATGGCGAAGACTATGGCATTGCCTGGTAAAACTATGATACAGAAGTCTATTCATTGTCTTTCGCTTTCAGCTTTAGTCTCATTCAGTGCTGTTGCACAGTCACCACCATCTGATCTGGAATTCAAAGTTAAAGGGTTACAGGAAAATGTAGAGATCCTTGTGGATCGCTGGGGTGTCAGTCACATCTATGCAAAGAATGAAAGAGACCTGTTTTTGGCTCAGGGATTTAATGCAGCAAGGGACCGGCTTTTTCAATTTGAGGTATGGCGATTACAGGCAACGGGAACCGTTTCCGAAGTAACCGGAAAACAAGATATTGAAAGAGACCACGGCACAAGACTCTTCCAATTCAGGCATGACATCATGGATGAAATGCTTCATTACCATCCTCGGGGTAACACAATAATCACGGCTTATGTAGATGGTGTGAACGAATATATCAGGCAAACACAGATCAACCGCGATCTGTTACCCATTGAGTTCGACATACTTGGAATCCGCCCTCAAAAATGGACGTCTGAAGTGGTTATTTCTCGCCATCAGGGACTTCTGGGGAATATAGTCAGTGAACTCAGATACGGTAGGCAGGTTGCTAAATTTGGACCCGAACTGGTGAAGGAGTTAAACTGGTTTCATCCCTGGGGTGAACCGGTTATCGCTCTTGATTCTAAAATTAACGGGGATTTACTCTCTCAAGACATTCTGGGTCTTTACAACGCGTTCCGCCGCACTGTTGACTTTAAGCCTGAACATGTGGTCGAAAGATTTCGTAATAATGAAAAAACTTCAACAATACCGGAAACAGCGGAGTTCGCATTCATTCCTGAGGAAAATATTGAATCCATCGGAAGTAACAACTGGATAATCAGCGGCAAACGGTCGTCAAGCGGTTATCCTATGATGGCTAACGATCCGCACCGAGTTCAAGCCGTCCCCTCTTTAAGATATATAGTACATCTCAATGCACCCGGGTGGAATGTAATTGGCGGGGGAGAGCCTGAAATCCCCGGCATTTCTATCGGTCATAATGGATATGGTGCTTGGGGACTCACTGTTTTCAGAACGGACGGTGAAGACCTGTATGTCTATGATACCAATCCCAGCAATCCCAATGAATACCAATATAAAGATAATTGGGAAGAAATGACCTCCATCAAAGAGAAGATCAAGGTAAAAGGGTCGAAGGATGTTTCCATTGAATTGAAATACACTCGTCACGGACCCGTAGTGTATGAAGATAAAAAGAACAATAAAGCGTATGCTGTTCGTTCAGCCTGGATGGATGTTGGCGGATCTCCCTATCTTGCTTCACTACGGATGAACCAGGCGCAGAGTTGGGATGAGTTCCGTGACGCCTGTAACTACAGCAATATCCCCGGTGAAAATATGATCTGGGCGGATCGGGAAGGAAATATAGGGTGGCAAGCTGTGGGAATCGCACCTATTCGACAAAACTGGAGCGGTCTTGTTCCTGTCCCCGGTGATGGATCTTATGAATGGGACGGATATCTTGAAATTATAAAAAAACCTCATGTCCACAACCCTGAAAAGGGATTTTTTGGTACGGCTAACAGCAACCTTACTGATCAGGATTATCCATATCGGAAAGAGGCTATTGCATGGGAGTGGTCTGATCCTTTCAGAAGTAACCGGATTAACGAAATATTGGATAACGATGCCCGTGTGACTCTTTCAGATATGGCCGCCCTCCAAACAGATTACTTTTCGGTTCCGGCTAGTGAACTGGTTCCTCTTTTAAAGAGAGTTACTTCAGCAAACTGGCTTACCGAAAAAGCGAGAAAGATGCTTCTAGAATGGAATTTCCGTCTGGAACCTCAGTCTATAGAATCGGGAATATATATTGCATGGCAGAGACAATTGAGAAATGCCGTCCGTGATGTAGTGGTACCTGATGAAGCAAAAGAAAATTTCTCTTTCCTATCTATGAAAAAGACTCTCGATTGGATTCAATCACCGGATGGCCGCTTTGGTGAAAACCCTATTGCCGATAGAGATGAGCTTTTGCTTTCATCGTTGGAAAAAGCGGTATCAAACCTTTCAGAAAAGTTCACCCGTAACCCATCCAAGTGGACATACGGTCAGATGGATTACAAACATATTACCCTGAAACATCCACTCAGTAATGCCGTAAACAGTGAAACGAGGGAAGCTATTAATGTAGGACCCGCGGTCAGAGGGGGTGACAGCTATACCATAAATAATACGGGTGGCCGGAATAACCAATCTTCTGGTGCCTCATTTAGAATTCTTGTGGATACAGAAAATTGGGACAGGACACTTGCAATGAATAACCCCGGTCAATCAGGTGATCCTGAAAGCCCGTTCTATAATAATCTTTTCCAGGAATGGTCGACTGATGGTTTCTTCCCACTTTTTTACTCAAAGGAGAAAATAGTGTCGGTTACAGCTCAAAGGATCGTATTGAAACCGAAAAATTAAAGTCTGCAAACTGGTTGGTTGAGGGGTAATTTTATCCCTCTGTATATTCGGGAAAGATTGAGTGTTCACCTCCTCTGTCGAAAAATTCTTTTTTAAATCCTCATCCTATCCCAATGAATATGCCCGGATACCGTTTATCACAGTAAACAATTTTCCCAGTCTCGGTCTATTGACAGCACTGCGTTTTTTGGAGTGGGTGTCAGAAAATCCAGAAGGTGTTATCAGCCTTCCAACAGGAAAAACCCCGGAGTATTTCATCAAATGGGTACAACGAATCCTTCGTAAATGGAATAATAAAGAGATTCAAATGATCCTCAATGAGAAGGGACTTACAGTAAAGAGAAAACCCAATTTGAAAGGGCTCAGATTTGTCCAGATAGATGAATTTTATCCCATTAATCCGGATCAACATAATTCGTTTTACAATTATGTGATGAATTATTACATAGACGGTTTTGGTTTAAATCAAGACCGTGCTTGCTTAATCAATTGTAATGAAATACCTAGAGAAACTGATGCTGGACTCAATGAGATTTTTCCGGATTATCATGTGGATTTATCACTCAGATTCAGAGATCCAGAATCAAAATTAGAGGAGATACAACAAAGGACAATCCATCTTGTTGATCAGTGGTGTAGTGAATATGAGGATGCTATCCGTAATATTGGGGGGATAGGTTTCTTTATTGGCGGCATCGGTCCAGACGGCCATATTGCTTTCAATATCAGTGGTTCCGATCATCACTCCGCTACTAGGCTCATGGAAACTAATTTTGAAACACAGGCAGCAGCGGCCGTTGATCTGGGCGGTATAGAGATATCCAAAAACCGCCTTGTCATTACTATTGGCCTCGAAACTATCACAAGAAACAACGATGCGATTGCGATTATTATGGCGGTGGGAGAAGCTAAGGCAAAAATCGTACAGGATGCGGTTGAATCTGAGGCTCATATTGATTTTCCAGCTTCATCTTTGCAGAAGTTAGTGAATGCGAGATTCTATCTGACGGAAGGCGCTGCGTGCAAACTGAAGGATGTGGAGATGCATGACCTCACAAACAAGGAATGGAACCAGGAAAAAACTGAGCGAGTCATTATTAATCTTTGCTCCGAGGTCAACAAGTTTGGCTCACGGCTGACACTGGGCGATTTTGACAGAGAGATTAAGGGATCTCTGATTCCTGATTTGAACGATTATACAGCAAAATCTGTCATGGACTCATTGGTGAAAAAGATCAATGCGGGACTGGAGATTCGGGAAAATGAGTCATTTTTACACACAGGCCCTCACCACGACGATATTGCCCTAGGTTACCTTCCATTTATTGCACATCTTGTTAGATCTCCACTGAACAGACATCATTTCTGTACCCTCACATCAGGATTCACTGCTGTCACCAATGAATACGTTATTGATGTGTTGGAAACGACCAAACAATTATTTGATGATGGACTAATACAGATGATTGAATACCCCAATTTTTTCGATGACGGTTATAAGCATAAGTGGGACAAAGATGTTTATCATTACCTTGATAGAATGGCTGCGAGTAACCGTGAAGGGCTTCAACGTGGCTTATCTCATCGAATCGTTCGATGTTTGGTAGAAATTCATTGTTTAAAGTCTAAAGATAAGCTGAGAACAAAATTGGATGAGGTCGGCAAATATTTGTCAACTTGCTATAACGGTGAAAAAAACACACCGGAAGTTCAACAACTGAAAGGAATGATCCGTGAATTTGAAGAGGATCTGGTGTGGTCTCATTATGGCGTACAGACAAAGGATATTAGCCACCTTCGATTAGGATTCTATCAAGGAGATATTTTTACTGAAGATCCTGAACGCCAGCGAGACGTTATGCCAATCCTTGATAAGCTCCGTGAGATTGAACCAACTGTTATAACATTGGCCCTGGATCCTGAAGGGAGTGGACCTGATACCCATTACAAGGTACTTCAGGCCATTGCTGAAGCTATTAGGGTGTGGGGTAAAGAAACAGACCTGAATGAACTCAAAATATGGGGATACAGGAATGTTTGGCACCGCTTCGATGCGGCTGAAGCAGATATCATAGTTCCTGTTTCGTTGAACTCCATGGCGGCCCTGCGAGACACATTTCTCACCTGTTACTTGAGCCAGAAAAATGCATCATTTCCGAGTTATGAACTTGACGGACCATTCTGTGACTTGGTTCAAAAAATATGGGTTGAACAGATCCAGACACTTCAATTGGTTTTGGGTAGGGATTTTTGGTACCAGAACAATCATCCCAGATTAAGAGCCGCCCACGGCGCATTATTTCTGAAAGAACTCAGTGTAGATGAATTCTTGACTGAAGCTCGACGTCTTGAGGAATTCATTGAGGGACGATTCAGGAATCCTTAGATCACCACAGTGTAACAGGTGCTATTAACATCGTGATTATCTTAGGAATTACACTTGGCGCTGCATTTGCAAATTCACATTTAAGTAGCGTATACATAAAAAAAGTTTTTATGAAAAGAACAATATTATTAATCACTTCACTTGTATTGATGGTGGGGTGTTCTAAACCAATAGACGAAAAGAATC
>DTTI01000062.1 GCA_012964825.1 Candidatus Neomarinimicrobiota bacterium | reverse complement strand
AGCTATTGTGAGGGCTGAAGATCAAAAAATAATCACAACCATTCCCGGTCCAGAGTACGGCGATTATTATTATCACAGGGATATGATGACATACGGCGATTATCTGTACGTGTGTCATGAGATGACAGGAACAAATCAGGGTATACAAATTATTGATTTGAGTCCGCTACCTGATTCAGTACGCTACGTCACATCGTATGACGAAGTCGATTATGCCGGTGCTTACGCAACCACATCTCACAATCTTTTTGTAGATGAGGCAACGGCAACCCTTTACTTGGTGCGATCATCCTATGATGGGTTTCGGGTTGTTTCTCTGGATGATCCTGAAAACCTTAACGAGGTTGGTGTTGCTGAGACGCCTGGTATTCACGATCTTTTTTCCAGGAAGGATACCGTCTTTGTAGCTGAAGGATATAACAAATCTTTCTCAATTTGGGACGTAACGGACAAGGAAAACGGGCCAGAATTTATAGTGAGGGTTAACGTACCTGGTGCTGGATATGTCCACACCGTTTGGACCACTGATGATGGGCAGTATCTCATGACGGCTGAAGAGACGGCTAATAAAACAGTGAAGATGTGGGATATTAGGGATTATGATGATATTGAACTAGTAGGTGAGTATCTCGGTGAGAGCAAGCTGGCGCACAATGTCCATATTAAAGATGATCTTGCTTTTATATCTCATTACGCTACCGGTGTAACAGTAGTGGATATTTCTGATCCCACTGATCTCCGGGAGGTAGCGAGATACGACACTTTTGTAGCACATGACCGCTCAAGCTATTACGGTGCATGGGGTGTTTATCCTTATTCGCCAAACGACTATGTTTATGCCAGTAATGTTGAAGGTCATTTGGATATTCTCAAGTTTCAGGAAGTGTCAAGTTCTGTCAGTGAAAATGCTCTGTTACCCACAAAGATTTCCCTTAATCAAAATTTTCCTAACCCGTTCAACGGTGAGACGTCCATCTCTTTCGGTCTATCGACAGAAGAATTGGTGAAACTTGAAATCTACAATGCTCTGGGTGTCAGGGTGAAAACCATTGCCGATGGGCGGTTCTCGGCGGGCCGGTACCATTTCCGCTGGAATGGTAGTAGAGCTCCCAGCGGTGTCTATTTTGCGCGTCTTTCCACCGGACGAAGTGATGAAGTTGTGAAAATGCTTCTGTTGAAATAGGCATGGATCTGGTTCATCTTTTCGAATTGCTGAATAAATTTCTGGCTTGGGCTTTGTTTTATCTGTTTCCATCGGTAAAATGATTATTGTTATATCATTATGGAGGTCTTCATGACAAGACATTGTTCTTTGCTTTTGGTTATATCTTTTATCGCATTGCTCTCTTGCGATGAGAATGCTGACTGTCCCGACTGTGGTAAGATCACTGAAGGATATTTGTTTAAGAAAGTGACCCAAGACGACTTTGCCGCTTTCTCTGGAGTGAGCGGTATAGAGGTAGATGCCTGTATGAGATACAAGGTTACCAGCGGTGAAATTACCTCAAATACTATAACTATAATGGACGACTGTTGTTGCGAGTGATGCCACGCCCTGCGACACCACTTTAGTGAAACTTATTGCGGGCGTTGATGAGGCGGGGCGGGGCCCAATTGCCGGACCCGTAGTGGCTGCGGCTGTCATTTTACCTGAAGGGTGCCAGATCGAGGGAGTGAGAGACTCAAAAAAAATATCAGAAAAAAAGCGGGAGGTCCTTTACGGTCATATTCGAAATGTTGCCACATCTGTTGGTGTGGGAATCGTCCATGAGGACGATATAGAAAAGCTGAATATTCTCCAGGCTACACACAGAGCCATGCGGCTGGCTCTGGGGGGATTGTCACCCCAGCCGGATGAAGCATTGATTGACGGACACGGTCTGCCCGACCAGGTGGTAAAGAACAAGGGTATCATTGATGGTGATGACAAAGTACATACTATCAGTGCTGCCTCCATCATTGCAAAAGTGACCCGCGATAGACTCATGAGGAATTATGATATTGTCTTTCCTGAATACGGTTTTACCAGACATAAAGGTTACGGAACAGCCGAGCACCTGTTAAATTTGCGTAACTATCTCGCCTGTCCTATTCATCGGAAATTATTTCGCCCAGTAAGTGACCATATGCCTTCATTGACTCATCTTAAAAAACAACGGTTGCTGGGAAAATGGGGAGAACGGTTGGCCGCCCGGGAACTGATCCGGAAAGGATACTGTGTTTTAACAATGAACTATAGCGCTGCACCTTATGGTGAGATTGATGTTGTGGCCAAAGAAGATGATACAGTGGTATTCCTAAAGGTGAAATCGGCGGCACAAGAAAAACTGGGCAGGCCGGAAGATGAAATGAATGATTCAAAAGTTGAGAAACTTTTTAACGCCATGAATATTTACTTGTCAAATAATGAATCCATATCAGACTGCAGATTTGATCTTATGACTGTCCGTTTTGGTAATGGCAGGCCACAGTTGAACCATTACATCAATTGTCTCGACTGATTAACAGGATGACAGTTTTCAATAAGGTTATTATACCCTTCTTTGTACAGTCGCCAATCATAAGCTAAATTCGCCGCCTATGTACGATAATCGAGTTGCACGAATATTGCAGGAGATCAAATCTCTTCTGATTATTCTTATTATCGCTCTTTCTCTGAGGGCCACCGTTGTTGAGGCATACATCGTTCCTACGGGCTCCATGGAAAACACCATCATGACAGGTGATTTTCTTATCGGCAACAAGTTTGTCTACGGTATGCGGACGCCCGACTGGATCGGTATTCCATACACCCAACTGGGCTTCTATGTACCATGGTTACGGTTCCCCCATTTCAGAAAACCCCACCAAGGAGACGTGGTCATTTTCAAATATCCTCGCGACCATTTCCAGAAGTATGTAAAAAGGTGCGTTGCTGAGCCGGGCCAGACTATTAAGGTTCGGGGAAAGAAAGTTTGGGTAGACAGCGAAGAATTCGAACTGCCGGAACATGGGAAACTGATTGATCGAACAGTTCTCCAAAACGGGCTCAGGCAGCCGGGGATATTTTTGCGGGAAGAGTGGAACAGGGATAATTTTGGTCCCATCAGATTACCTGCCGCTGGGGATGAGGTTGCCATCAACAAAGATACCGACTGGGATTATCTACTTCCTCTTATGCTCATGGATGGTCATGAGGTGACGCTTAAAGGGAATGGTATAACAAGTGAATACATTTTTACTATGAAGGACGCCAATGATATCGCCCGGCGGTATGTGTCCGGACTTGGAAAGTGGATCCACAATATTTTTTACTCAGAACCTTACCGTCCGGAGAAAATGGAGAGGCTATACAAACAGTACTATAATCAGCACAATCCTGATGGGGAGCTTTTAAACGTATGGAACTTCCAGTTTACTGATGAGGCGCTGAACTTCCTCTGGATGGATGGTGAACCCATGAATTGGATTTCAAGCTATAACGTAGAGCAAAATTACTACTGGATGATGGGGGACAATCGTGACGACAGCGCCGATTCCCGGTATTGGGGGTTTGTGCCGGAAGAGCTGATTCTTGGTGAGGCTGTTATTATCTATATGTCTTGGGGTTTTAATGGTGATGGGCCCCGTTTCAACAGGATTGGCAAAATTATATCATAGAGAGTCCTTCCACAGTTTTTCTTTGAGATTCTCTCAATCTTTGCTTAGACTTGGTGAATCCGAGGTTAGTTCAAAAATCCTCATAAAGATATTGTGAAGTTATGCTGAGCGCTATCGCCTTTGCCATTAAGATACTCGTGGCTGCAGCTTTTGTTGTTGCTTTCTCACTGGGAAAAGGAACAGCCATGCCAAGGGACCGCGTCGGCTTTTATGCCCTAATATCTGTGGTGACGGCAGCTGTTACAGCCGTTTCACAGGAGTTAAATTCAGGATTGCTGGCCGGTGCCGTGTTTGTGGTCATCGGTTTTATTTCTTACAGTCAGTTTCAAAACGAGGGAGACTTATTCGAAACTCTTCAAGCCATATCACCACTCTGGGTAGTTACAGTTATTGGGATGTGCTGCGGCGTTGGAATGCTCCTTCAAGGTGCTTTCCTGACGTTCCTCGCTTATTATTTGCTGAACTATTTCCCTTATCTGCTGGGGCATGATAATAAATCAGAACAGGCGGAGAGCTAAAATTCTCCTGGAGGATTAGAGATGAGACATTTGATTATTTGCGTTATGATGCTTTTTGCCACACTTTTTGCACAGGAAGAAGCCGACACCACGTTTATGGAAGAAGATGACCTTATGATGGAGGAAACTGAGGAGGACACCACCGAGATTTCCGATGAAGCAGTACCGGCTGCCAGTGAAGGGCTGGTTGTTGGCTATAAAGGGTTGGCGTGGGGAGCAACCATTGATCAGCTTCAAGGGCCTGCTGAGGATGCTGCTGCTGGCGGGACCATAGACAGTTTAGGTACCAGTAAAACAATCCACGGAACGTTAGGTGATGACACTGTCTCTTTCATATATCACTTTTCTGATCTTGGATTTTGGAAAGTGGTCATTGATTATGGTGACCTTGATCTTAATGAAGGGATTGATGAGTATATAGCACATTTCCAACGCATCGAAAAAGCGCTCTCTGAAAAATACGGTTCTCCCATGAGAACTAGCCAGAATGAGATGGGTACAGACAGGGAGTACCTTTTCTCAAGTTTTCCCAAGCTGAGTCGTGCCTATTTTCGCTCTTCCTGGTCTGTTGAGACGGCTAGCATTGAACTTCTCCTTGAAGCTGTGGTGCCACAGTCAACTAACGATCCTCCTGTGTTCGAAGAGACATCGCGATCCGTAAGGCTTTACTACTACAATACCCAATTTTTCAACACCGCTGTGGATGATACTACCGGTGCGACAAGTGAAAAATCGTTGAGTGACATCTATTAGCGGGTCGGGCAGAAGAACCTCGGCCAGGCTTACCTGTCTCTCTTTAATATTTCTTAACACTTTCCGGTTTTCCTCGTGCCAGTCCAACCTGCCAATGGTGCGAACTTTCGAGTATACCAGCATCAAGAGAGATGCTCTCAAAGAGGCACAGATCGTCTTCGAAGAGCTTGGCTATAAGATTTCAGATTATCATGAGGTAGACAACTACTTCACAACTGAACTGCGGATTATCAATCGACTGTTCAGGCCGATCTACTATGTTGCTTTTGTCAGTGCACAGGACAGATTGACTATCGTCATTTATTCTGAGGTCAGGACCTTCCGCCGAGCTTCAAAAGTGGGTGTTGCATCAGGAAGTGAACAGGTGATGCAGGATGCTTCCAACAATCTCGGCGACCGTTTCCAGCGGGCTATTTTCGATCCCGTTATAGAAGCGATAGAATTAAAGGGGTTTGCCAAATGGGACAGGGTGCTGGACAATAAAAAAGAGGATGTTGCGATCCGTGAAGCGGAGGAATTGAGACAGATGGTATTGGGCAAGGAAATAAAATTGGAAAGAGAACAAACTTTGAAAGAACGTCAAATGAGATTAAGAGCCTATAACGAGTATCAAGAAGACCAGAGGTACATAGCCGTGCGTGAAGGGGAACATCAAGTTGAATTTTGGCCAGAGAGGCAGAATTGGTCCATTGTTGAATTGTCAAAATCATTGCAAAGAAATCGTGTGGCGTTCGATTCCGTTTTTCGGGATGTTTTGACTACCCACCAGGATGTAAGGGGTAGAGGGGCAATGTTGTGGATACTTGCCCCTGATGGTCGGGTAGTCGATATTAGAATAGTAATGAGGTCATCTTTCAAAACGCCGGAAAATGAACTC
The DNA here is from genome assembly GCA_012964825.1 of Candidatus Neomarinimicrobiota bacterium. Lineage (NCBI taxonomy): Bacteria > Pseudomonadati > Fidelibacterota > Fidelibacterota bacterium. Next base: position 20,654 of record DTTI01000062.1, on the reverse strand, counting down.
CGTGATCGCTTAATTTCCACACTACGTTCTGTCTATTTTAGTGGCGGGGAGGAATATCTCAGGCTCCGCCAAATTTTTTCTTTCGAGGGTAGTTATCACAATCTCAAGATTCAGTATGAACGTCCGGTTATGACAGGTATATTTTCTGAATATCCGGCTCCTGACATAGACGTCCTAGCTGATACGCTGTTTGCCAATTGGCCAAAACAACAGTTGCCGGCTATATTAAAAAAATAGTTGATGTTACCCGGTGATTTTGCTAACCTTTGCACCCGCAATTGTGCGGTGTATCTTAACTATTTGGGTTTTATTGAAATGAGAGGAGAATTAAATTACATTCAATGTGGCACATTCGTCCGCATTGATAAGTAAGAACTGTTATTGAATAGATATAATGGGTGTAGATCTACAAAATGCTGATGCTAGGAAAAGTTATCTTTCTGAGAAACTTGATGACCTGATGGATGGTATCAATGACTCTTACGGTACAGTTTTGATGGATGAACTCATATCACGGTTGGAGAGAACAGTCAGCGAATTCAATAAAGAAGTTCAGACACTCACGGGCCAACTGAAAGTAAATAGCGATCGCCGGGATGAATTGTTGGAAAAAATAAGGTCCGGTGTCATGGAAGACGTCACAGATACTTCATCGGAACCAGTTTCGGACAAAAAAGAAATTAGTGCATGGGAACGTAAACTTGAGGAGATGGAAAAGAAATAAAAGGGAGAGACGATGGAAACCAGGGATAAGTTGTTGATATTGATTGTGGTTGCATGGATTGGCGCCGCCGTGTACTTCAAATCGACCACCGACCAAATGTTCGCAAGAATGGATGATATGGAGCAACTCCAAATCAAGCATGTTGACGATGTTAACAAAGAATTTAGGAGTGATCTGAAAACGCTTAATCTCCAGTTCATAGGTCGTGGAAAGCACCTTCGCAAAGCTCAAAAAGATATTGTGTTCAATACACAGCGCATCAATCATGTGACCGATTCACTTGGTCGTAACATTGAAACGGTGGCGTTGGATCTGGAAAATTTTCAACGTGATACTGAACAGTCCTTTGCGAACGAAGCTAAAGCCAGGGAAGAACACGAGACAGACTTTAACTCATTCAAGCGCCAGCAGCGAAGATTCATCGGTGATTTGGATCAGCGACTCACAACAGTGGAGACAGATGTAACGGATCTGAATGAGCGTGTACCACCAAAGGAGGTGGATGAGAAAAAAACTGGGCGTAATCGCTAGACTCTAGTCAAAAATAAAATAAAAAAAGGGGGATGCCTGTGTTCCCCTTTTTTTATTCTTTTTACTCAATTATCAGGTATGTACATAAAAATAGGGGTAGTCTTCTTCATGACCTCGGAGCATTTAGAAGATCTACCCCTACCTCGCGGGAGAGGCTTTTCAGGGCCTCGAAGAAAAGATACGGTGTGATTCTCATTTGTGTCAAGCTTTTTCGAGTAATAGAAAAATCATCTCTAGTAAAGCATCAGAGGTGGATATTCTTCCTTGTTATAGTCGGTAAACAATTTTACCTAAAGTAACCATTAAATTAAATAGGCTGGTTTTAGATATTCCTTATAAAGTCCTTTAGATAGTCTTTCCTAACGTTGGTTCCCCCTTATTTGTGGATAAGATGTGGGTAATAAATAAACTAATGCTTCAAGGCAAATAAAGAATTAATTGAACCATGGGACTTCGGATAATTATTGAATTAGGAACTGGGTAACTTAAAAAAGAAACGTAAAGAAAATATGTGCCGGGAGAGGGACTTGAACCCACACGATGTTGCCATCACCTGATTTTGAGTCAGGCGCGTCTACCAATTCCGCCATCCCGGCAAAATAGTCCGATTGGGAGGCGGGAAAAATATAGACTTCGTCTCTGATTTGTCAATATATTTCGAATCCTCAATCTGAACTGTTTCAGATTTGTTATCTGTGGAACAATACGCTACACTCGCTGCTCTTTTTCTTGATAATTGCCGCCGTCACGCTAATCGACAAACATACTATTGTAAAAATAATGATGGTATTTGGAATAGTTTCAGCTTTAGAGAAATTGAACAAATCGTTACCAAGTTGTCTTTTGGACTTTCTGCATCGAGCGTTGGTAAAGGAGACCGAGTTGGAATCATTTCTAATAATCGTCCTGAATGGGCCATGGCCGACTTCGCCACAATTTGTCTGGGTGGTGTTACAGTTTCCATATATCCAACGCTTGTCCCCAATCAAATAAAGTACATCATTATCAATTCAGAGGCCAAAGTGGTCTTTGTAGAGGACAAGGCACAAGCTGAGAAGATTGTTTCATTCATTGAAGATACAACATTCTTGGAGATGATGGTGGTGATGGATAATAGCTCCATTGACCATCCAGCAAGTATTACCTGGGATCAGCTTTTGGAAAAAAGTAAACAGGAAATAAAAATGAGATCATTGGAAGTTCTTATTAATGCTGTCCGATCGGGCGATCTGGCTACCCTTATTTATACTAGTGGAACCACGGGAGACCCTAAGGGTGTAATGCTAACACATGAAAACATCATTTCTGACCTTATTTCTGTTCATCAAGTCACACCTACTGATGAAACTGATGTCCATTTGTCATTTCTTCCTTTGAGCCACAGTTTCGAAAGGACCGTAGGTCATTTTGGTGTATTTGGTGTGGGCGGAGAAATTCACTATGCTGAAAATATAGAAACCGTTGGTGCAAACATCATGGTAGTCCGTCCTACCGTATTCATGAGTGTTCCCAGATTCTATGAAAAAATGTACAAAAAAATCCTCGACTATGTGGCCAATAAAACCTTCATTAAACAGAAGATTTTTTGGTGGGCTATCAATATAGGGAAAAAAGCTTTAAGATTCAGAATGACGCACCAATCAGTGCCATTAGGACTGAAATTCCGATGTGCCGTAGCTGACAGGCTTGTTTTTACTATGATAAGAGAAAAGTTTGGAGGACGATTGAAGCACTGTATTTCAGGGGCGGCCCCTCTTTCTAACAAAATAGGGGAATTTTTTGGTGCTGTGGGGATTGTTATATTAGAGGGTTACGGACTGACGGAGACAAGTCCAGTGATGACAGCTAGCAGTATTGACGATTTCAAATTTGGCACAGTTGGTAAACCAATTCCCGGAATGGAGGTGAAGATCGCTGAAGATGGGGAGATTATGAACCGCGGTTCAAATAATATGTTGGGTTATTACAAAGATGAAGAAGCCACCAGAGATACCATTGATGAAGACGGCTGGCTTCACACCGGCGACATAGGAGAGTTTGATGGAGATAGGTTTTTAAGAATTACTGATCGGAAGAAAAATATAATTGTCACCAGCGGTGGGAAGAACGTTGCTCCATCGCCGTTAGAGAATTCACTCATTGCCTCAAAGTACGTTGAACAATCTTTGGCAATAGGCGACGAACGCAATTTCATATCAGCACTTATTGTGCCAGCTTTTGAAGTGCTGAAAGGTTACGCGGTAAAAGAGGGGATCAAATTTGATGATAGTGAAGATCTCGTAAAGGATGAACGAATCCTTTCACTGTATGACGGAATTGTGAATAAGGCCATGAAAAACTTTTCAAGATATGAATCTATTCGAAAATTTGAGTTACTTAGCAATGAATGGACAATCAACAGTGGAGAGCTGACGCCAACACTAAAAATTAAACGGCGAATCATTGAAGAAAAATATGTTGATTTAATCGATAAAATGTATAATTCCACAACAATAAAGTCAGAAGGAGCAAATGAAAAAAATATCTAGAAGAAAGTTCATAAAAACGAGCACAACAGGCATGGCCGTTGCTACGGCGACACCAATGTTAGCTGCTCGTGCTTTTTCATCTGCTCCAGGTTCCGAGAAAAATGTTCTGGTTTTGGGGGCTGGGCTTGCCGGTTTGAGTTGTGCTTATGAGTTGGACAAGGCTGGTTATGATGTCACTGTCTTAGAGGCTAGAACCCGACCAGGTGGGCGAGTAAGAACCTATCGTGATCCATTTGCCGATGGGCTTTACGCAGAAATGGGTGCTGAATATGTGGATGCAAGCGATACCTACGTACGCAAATATTGCAAAAAGTTCGGCCTGGAACTCCTTACGGCTAAACTCTATGATGGTATTTATGTCCGTGGACGCCGGTACTCAATGTCTGATTTCATAAAACAGAAACAGACCTTGCCTTTTGAAGGCGTAGAACCGGGTAAACTATTTGCCAACGAGCGGAAATATATCAAACACTGGTTCAACAAGATTGATGATATAAATAACCTCCCTCCTGAGGTATTGGACCTAGATAAAATGTCCGTGGCAGAACTGTTGAAAAAAGAAAAAGCACCGAGAGATATTGTTGAACTATATACATATACAAACGCCACTGAAAGTACTATTAGACCGGATCAGGCAAATGCCCTTAGTTTTGTTCTGGGTCATTACCATGCATTAGGATTTAACGAAAATACAGATGAAGGACGAATCTTGGGCGGTAACGATCAGCTGCCTAAGAGTTTTGCTAGGGAGATTTCAGAATCAATTAAATATGGGAAGCCCGTACGGAAAATATCGATGAGGGAAAAAGAGGTTGAAGTGTCGTTTGAAGAAGGGGGTAAAATGGCCACAATTACCTCACCCCGTGTTGTTATTGCCATGCCCTTTAGCACCTTGCGGAAGGTGACCATGTCAAACAGGTTTCCTGATGATAAGATGAAGTGCATTCGGGAACTTCAATATGGCGAAGTGATGAAATTTGCAATGCAGTTTAAAAGACGTTTCTGGAATGATCCCGGTAGTGTTGGTCAGAGAGTTTTCACTGATACACCGCTGAGACGCGTTTATCATTTCCCTATCGACCAGCCCGGTCCGCGAGGACTTTTGGTTACCTTCACCTCTGCTGAAGATGCCAAAAAAATAGGCCGGCTCACGCCTGAGAACAGACTGATCAAAGCCAGAAAAGTGGTATCAGAGATATGGAATGAAGCGGAGAGATACTGGGAGAATGGCACGATGAAATATTGGAATGAAGATCCCTTTACTCAAGGAAGCTATTCTAGCCTTGGGGTTGGTCAGTCAAGGGACTTCAGGGCAATTGCCGGGCGCCAGGAAGGAATTGTCCATTTTGCCGGTGAACATACCACAGGTGCATCCATGAACGGTGCTATCAAATCTGGTGTTAGAGTTAGTGAAGAGGTTCGTAAAACTATCGGTTAGTGGCAATTAATTATCCCATAAAAAATGTAGTGATTCTAGGTGCAGGATCATGGGGCGGTACCATTGCAGAGCACCTGGCGAAAAAGGGGCACCATGTCACCGTCTGGCACAAGAACGTGGAGGAACTGAAACAGATGGCTGAAAAGCGAACCCATCCGTTCTTTGACGGCTTGCAATTCTCACCTTCCATTCGCTTCGTTGAATCCATGGATGATGTGGGAAAACCTGAGCTGGTGGTCTTGGGAATCCCATCCCAAGGAGTAAGGGATGTGATGAACAGTCTCCCCAAGTTATTTGAGAGTATCGTATATGTAAATCTTGCCAAAGGAATCGAAAATGAATCGCTGAAACGGATGAGTGAAGTGATTATGGAGTGCGGGGATATAGCTGAGAAAAATGTAGTAACCCTCTCCGGGCCAAGTCATGCCGAAGAGGTGGCTCGAGGCTTGCCAACTACTCTAGTGGCCGGTGGTGTGGACTCCAAATCAACAGACCTTGTTCAAAAAGTTTTTTCTTCACCATCACTGCGTGTTTATGTTAACAGCGATATTGTGGGGGTAGAGCTGGGCGGTTCGGTGAAGAATGTTATTGCCTTGGCAGCTGGGGTGTGTGATGGCATAGGCTTTGGCGATAATACTAAAGCTGCTCTTATTACACGCGGAATTGTGGAAATCACCCGGCTGGGTGTTGCCGTAGGATCGAAACCGGAAACATTTTCGGGCCTCAGTGGAATTGGTGATCTTATTGCCACCTGCTTGAGCCGGCACAGCCGGAACCGCTACGTGGGCGAACAGATCGGCCAAGGACGCTCTCTGGATAAGATTCTTGACGAAATGATAATGGTGGCGGAAGGGGTAAAGACGTCCCTTTCGGTAAAAGCGCTATCTGAAAAACAATCAGTGGAGATGCCCATATGTGATGCGGTATATGAATCCCTCTATGAGGGACGGGACCCGAAAGAAGCGGTAAGCAAACTTATGACCAGGGAGTTAGGCAGTGAAGAGGATTGATGCCAAATAGGGAGATTTCCTTTTTCTATCTCTGTTCAATTGAATAAGCCTGCCTAATTTCTCAATCTATGCCCCCGTAGCTCAGTTGGATAGAGCATTCGCCTCCTAAGCGAAGGGCCACAGGTTCGAATCCTGTCGGGGGTACCAGTCTATATTTCGGTTAGAAAGCCGGTAGCTGATAAAATCAGCTAGAGGATTTAAATTATCTGGCATTTTTCTTAGGAATTAAAATTGCTTAAACCAAAAAGAAAGATCACAATAAAAGAGATTAAACAGGATCCTCTTTTGGAGACAATCTATAAGGGGAAACAGTTTTTTGAGGATAACAGAAAACTAATTTTCCGAATAGGGGGAGGGGTGTTGATTGTAGCGGTGGCTGTTCTTCTCATCCGTTCGAGTCGTTCTGGTGCTTCCACAGAAGCCGACGGGATCCTGGCGTCAGCTATGAGTCATTACCAGGCGGGAAACAACATCGAAGCAGTTACCGACCTTGATCAGCTCATTGACCAGTATAGTTCCACAAAAAGCGGTGAAACAGCATTATATTATCTTGCTCAGGTTCAGATGAACACCGGTAACGATGCCGAAGTCAGGGAATATGCGGAGAGTTACGCAAGAAACGGTTCATCACCATCTCTCAGGACCGGGGCCTACCAAATGCTGGGTGAATTGGATGAAAAAGGAGGAGACTATTCCGGGGCGGCCGAAAACTATGAGCTAGCTGCTGAAATTGCAGTTACTGAAATTTCATCCCGGCGTAATATGCTGAGAGCGGCTGACTGCTATCTAAAGAGCGGAGATCTGGACAAGGCTGATTCCCTCATCAATAAAGTTGGGCCGGAAGAAAACACCCTTGATCAACTTCAGGGTGAAATTTCCAGGATAAAATCCAAATATCTTGTTTTAAAGTCTAAGTCATAGCACCTGTTAGTTTCTCTGTTTTACTCAGAGTATTTGGTTTGGTGCCGTGCTGATTATCCTCTAACTTAATATGCTGTATGTGGGTCTGAAACCCACATTTTTGTATCAGGCTATTTGAAAAGTCGGAATGACAGATGGTTTTGAGTGAAATTCTCGAGGAAATTGTCACAGGGTCAGAGGTGTTTCTAGTTGACTGTACTGCCTCAGGCGATCATGCGAAATTAGTTGTGGATACAATAGAGGGTATAACCCTCAATGAAATTTCCCAACTGACTCGCACCATAAAACAGGATCCTCGTATTGGTGAGCTCTTTCATGGTGGCATAAGGCTGGAAGTGACCTCTCCGGGAATCGATTTTCCAATGACGGAGAGGTTCCAGTATGAGCGCAACGTGGGACGTCAGGTGAGAATTTATCATGAGCTCGATGGAATTCCCAATCCGGCAGAAGGTAGAGTGGTCAGCGCTGAAAAATCGGTAGTTACCATCGAAAATAAAAAAGGTCTGCTTCTATTTCGCTTTGGCGATATAGAAAAGGGACTTATTGTCATCCGTTAAGCTTCTTAGGAGAAAGTGTTGGACAAACAGGAACTGATTCAGAGTTTCTCTGACATTGCAAAAGAGAAAAATATTGACAGAACCGAGATCGGTACGATTCTCGAAGAACTGTTCAAATCTTTGATCGAGCGTCAATACGGCTCAGCGGAGAACTGCGACGTTGTAGTAAATATTGAGCGTGGCGAGCTTGAAATTTACCAGGATAAGGAAGTAGTTGAGGAAGTAGAAAATCTCGGCACTGAAATTTCCTTGAAGGACGCTCAAAAAATCGAACCTGATATGCAGCTGGGTGATCTCTTTGTGGACGTTATTGACCCCACCTCTTTCGGTCGTCGGCTTATCGTCGCCGCCAAGCAATTTTTAAGTCATCAGATCAAAAATATCGAAAGAAAACATTCCTTCGAAAATTATTTCAACAGGGTGGGTGAAGTGGTCATCGGTGATGTGCGACAGGTGAACCGGGACAATATTCATATTCATATAGAACAGAGTGAACTACGCATGCCCCGCACGGAAACGATCCACAATGAACGCTACAGAAGAGGTGAGACCCTTAGAGCACTGGTAAAATCCGTGGAAATGAGAGCTAGTGGCCCGGATATTGTTGTCTCCCGTGCTGACAATCAGTTCCTGGCTAAACTTTTTGAGATGGAGGTTCCTGAAATCGAAGACGGCATTATCGAGATACTGACCATTGCCAGGGCGCCAGGCCAGCGTGCGAAAATTATTGTCCAGTCTCATGACAGAAGAATTGATGCTGTGGGTGCCTGTGTTGGCATGCGTGGAAGCAGGATCCAGGCGGTGGTGCGGGAGCTTAATGGTGAAAAGATTGATGTGATTAACAAAAGTGAGCAACCTGAGGTACTCATCTCCAGAGCCCTCTCACCGGCAAAACCGTTGAACCTTTATATCGATGATGATGCAAAGTATTGTGTGGCAGTTTTCGATGATGAGGAAATGGATTCAGGTGTGGGACGCAACTACCAGAATATTAGTCTGGCTGCCGAGGTGACTGGTTATAAAATAGAGGCTGTGAAGCAATCAGAATATGAAGGTACAGCGGTTAATAAAGACCAGGATGTGTTTCTCGAACAAATCGATACTTTGACAAAACGGATGGTATCACTCTTGAGCGAAATCGAAATCAATACCGTGGAGGATTTCAATACCGCTTCTGAAGAAGATATTCTCGCCATTAAAGGCGTAGGTGCGAAAATGCTTGAAACTGTCTCAGAGCGGATAAAGGAATATCTCGCTTCCATTCCCGAACCACCTAAGAAAGAAACGAACGGCGAAGTAGTGGAAGAGGTTGGGGAGGCTGATGAAGTTCCGGCAAAAGAAACAGAGGATGATATCGGAAATGTTGAGCTTGAGGAGGCATCTAATTGACAGAATTGGCTTCACCAAAACGTAGAATTGTTCAGGTCGCCAAAGATCTGAATATCTCTCACCTGGATATCATGGAATTTCTCGATAGCCAGGGAATCAAGGTTATAAGCCATATGAGTCCACTGTATGAGGAAGCCTATCAGCTTGTCATTGAAGAATTTGAGAAAGATCTCCAGACTGTTGAACGTTACCGTAAAGAAAAAACCCGGAAAAAGATCCATTCCCGCATGATTGAGGAAAAGATGAACGAAAGTTCATCTCTTGAAATCCTGATGCCTGATGAAGAGGAAAAAGTCGATAAGGTGGCAATCGAAGATCCGGCTGAGACCGATATAGCCGAATTGTTAGACGCCGAGCCTGATCAGCAAGATGGCAAGGAAAAAGATGTTACAATTGACGGAGAAATGGATGAGACATCTGACGAGATTAAGGTGGGTAAAAAACTTATTACGGAAAAACCTCTGACTGAGCCTGATGTGGAGAAAGTGGCGCCAAAACCCAAATTCCGGAAAGTAGACCTTTCAGAGATACAGTCAAAGATTGAGAGTCCCCGTCGCCGGCCCGCAAAGCCGACTAATGGCGAAAAAGAGGAAAAGGAAGACATTTCAGTTACATCCACTATCAAACGTACCTTGGCGGCCATGGACCACAAGGCCAAGAAGAAGCGTTACAGGAGAGAAAGGGGTGAGGGCGAGGAAATTGACTTTGGGGAGGAAGTTCAGAGCATAAACGTTCGTGATTTCATGAATGTTCATGAATTGGCGGAAGTTCTGGATGTGAGCCCCACTGACATCATAAGCAAATGCCTGGAACTCGGTATTATCGCCACCATGAACCAAAGGTTGGAGTTTGCCACCATATCCCTAATCGCCGAAGATTTCGGCTTCAATGCTGTTCTCATGGAAGAGGAAGTGGAGAATGTGTTGATGGAAAATGATGAGGAAGAAAACATCGAACTCCTGAAACCTAGGGCCCCGGTGATCACTATAATGGGTCACGTGGATCACGGCAAAACATCTCTCCTCGATTATATCCGTAGGGAAAATGTGGTGGCCGGCGAAGCAGGTGGTATTACGCAGCACATAGGTGCTTATGAAGTGTTTCTTGAGGACGGAGGCCGAAGTGTCACATTTTTGGATACACCCGGTCACGAGGCATTTACAGCTATGCGAGCCCGCGGAGCCCAGGTTACGGATGTTGTCATTCTTATTGTGGCCGCTGATGATGGCGTAAAACCTCAAACCACTGAAGCCATAGACCATGCCAAAGCTGCCGGGGTTCCCATTGTGGTTGCCATAAACAAAATTGACAAGCCAAATGCCAACCCTGATGTTGTAAAGAAAGAGTTATCTGACAATGATGTTCTGGTTGAAGACTGGGGCGGTAAAGTACAGAGCGTTTCAATTTCCGCAAAAACGGGTGAAGGTATTACTGACTTGCTGGAGTTGCTCGCATTGGAGACAGATGTGCTGGAACTGAAAGCAAATCCTGATGCACCGGCCCGCGGTATTGTCATTGAATCCCGACTTGATAAAGGGCACGGACCTATTGCCACTGTCCTGATACAAAAAGGCACCCTGAGGCCTGGTGATATTTTTATCTGTGCTAATAAAAATGGTAAAGTGAGAGCCCTTATGAATGAACGGGGTGTCAGGATAGAATCCGCTGGACCGTCGCAGCCTGTGCAGATACTTGGGTTCCAAACAGTACCTCAGGCAGGTGACAATTTGACTGTTGTTGATGATGAAAAAATTGCAAAAAAGATCTCTGGAGAAAGAGACAGAATTCAACGTGAAATAGATCGCCAGAAAATTCACACCATGTCCCTCGATAGACTGTCGGCCGATATTCGTGAAGGGGCAGCCAAACTTTTGCCTCTTGTGTTGAAAGCGGATGTGGACGGCTCCATTGAAGCACTAGTAGATGCTCTATCTCATATACCGAGTGATGAAGTGAAAGTGGATATTGTCCATCGCGGTGTGGGAATCATTTCAGAATCTGATATTTTGCTCGCCACCGCTTCTGGTGCTGTTGTTATCGGTTTCAACATATCTGTCAATCCAAACGCCACGCTTTTAGCGAAAAACAACGGCGTCGACATCAGAGTTTACAATGTGATTTACGACGCTATTAATGAGATCAAGCTGGCGCTTGAAGGACTCTTGGAGCCTGACATTGTTGAAAAGCCTCTTGGTCAGGCGGAAGTGCTGCAGATCTTCAAAATTTCAAGACTTGGTACTATTGCTGGCTGCAAAATGATCGAAGGTATTATTTCCCAGAGCGATATAGCTAGGGTACGCCGTGATGGGGAAATCATCAAAGAAGGAAAAATTACTTCCCTTAGACATTTTCAAAATGACGTAAAGGAAATCGATGCCGGTAAGGAATGCGGCATCGGAATTGAAGGAATGAAAAACTTCGAGGAAGGTGACCTCATCGAGACTTACACAACCGAGGAAGTCAAGAGGACTTTGAAAGCTTGATGGCTTATATTGTCAATCCATGTATGAAGAAGTTGATTAGTTGATTTTTAGAAATATGAAACCATGGCTGTTGGAATTCTTCACCTTGAACTACAACTATTGAGCCCGCGCTCACTTAAAGAAAAACGCTCAATACTCAAGCCTCTCAAGAATTACTTGCAGAAGACACACGGAGTGTCTGTGGCTGAGGTGGCTCATCAGGACAAATGGCAGTTGACCGGGCTTGAGATCGCCCTTGTCTCCAATGACAGATCATTTCTCCAGACCACTCTTTCGCAACTAAGTATATCTTTGGAAACCAGATTTCCCGTGATTCTTTTTAGAGAGGAAGTGGCATTGAGATGAGAACCCGTCCTTATTCAAGACCGAATCGCTTCGGCAATGAACTGAGGAAACTGCTTAGTGAGATTATTTCCAGAGAACTAGATACATCAAAAGTGGGATTTGCAACTGTTACCACCGTCAAAATGACCAATGATCTGAAAATAGCTAAAGTCTATATAAGTGTTCTTGACACTGGGCAAAAAGATAAAGAAATTGAAACATTCTTCAATTCCCGGGCCAAATTCCTCCGGGGGCGGCTAGGAAGCCATCTCACTTCCAAATCGATTCCTGAATTGAAATTTTTTTATGACGACACTTATGAGGAGGCGGAAAAAATCGACCGCCTTATTGCTAAAATCCAACCTCAGCGAATGGTAAAGTGATTGTTGCTCTTAACAAACCTGTGGGATGGACATCCTTTGATGTGGTAAACAAAGTGCGTCGCCTTACAGGGGAAAGAAAAGTAGGTCATGCCGGCACACTGGACCCTTTTGCTGAAGGGGTGTTGGTTGTAGGGATTGGTCGTGAATCAACGAAAAAGCTCACTAAATATTCAAATCTATTCAAAACCTATGAAGCGACTCTCCATCTCGGCACCTCCACCGATACCCTTGATGTGGAGGGGAAAGTGACAAAGGAGAAACCTGTTCCACATCTTGATAAAAGTAAGGTTCTTGTTCTCTTATCCCAGTTCCTCGGTAAAATTCAACAGGTGCCACCCATGTATTCAGCAAAAAAGTTGAACGGGCAAAAACTCTATGAACTTGCCAGGAAGGATGTAACTGTTGATCGTGAGGCTGTGACGGTAAAAATTGATGAAATCGAATTACTCTCTCTTATAAGCCATTGCATAAAATTCAGAGTTAAATGTTCAAAGGGAACTTACGTGCGGCAACTCGGTGCTGATATGGCGGAAAAACTTGGAACGGTTGGGCACCTTACTGCCCTCAAAAGAATAGCGGTGGGAGGTTTAATGCTAAAGGATTGTGTTGGCTTTTCCGAGATTGAAGAAAAATGGATGTCTACCGTCGTATAAAGGATGTGCCTATCATCAAAGAGACCGTTTTGACAATCGGATCATTTGACGGTCTACACCGGGGTCACCAGGAAGTGGTCCGGCGTGTTGTTACCACTGCTAAGGCCGTTTATGCCACCTCGGTGGTAGTTACTTTTCATCCCCACCCCAAAACTGTGCTTATGGATGGTGAAGACTTTGAGCTACTCATGAATATTGACAAAAAACTGGAGCTTCTGGAAATCATGGGTGTGGATGTAACGCTGGTTGTTCCATTCGATAAAGAATTTGCCGCCACACCGGCACCGGAGTTTCTCGAAACAGTCCTTGTAGGGAAATTCAATCCTTCCAGGATTATAGTCGGCTATGATCATCGATTCGGTCATGAACGTAAAGGAGATGGAAAGTTCCTTTCGCTAGAAAGTGATAACTACGGTTATGCTCTTGAAGTTGTTTCAAGTGTGGGCGACCAGGATGTGATTTACAGCAGTAGTAGGTTGAGGAAACTTATTAAGGAAGGGCATGTCCGACGGGCTTCCTACGATCTAGGATGGGTTTACGGTTTTGATGCTACTGTGGTTCATGGATCCGGCCGAGGGCACGACCTAGATTATCCAACGGCTAATTTTGTACCTAAATTTGATCAACAGCTTCTTCCTTGTCCCGGTGTTTATTTAGCTCGAGGTACATTTGGACATGAGTGGCTCTACGGCATGGCTAATCTTGGTACGCGGCCTACATTTGGTGAAAAAGATTTTGTTATGGAAATACATTTATTCAATGGCCAGGTTGAAGATCTCTATGACCAGACCATTGAAGTACAGTTTCTCGAGAGGATTCGGGATGAGAAAAAATTTAGTTCAGCTGAAAAATTGGTGGAACAGTTACACAAAGACAAGGCATATTGCCTCGAGAGAATAGATATTTACAAACAGGAGAATAGATGACACTGACAACTGAAAAAAAGATTGAACTTGCAAACAAGTTCGGAAAAGACGATAAGGATGTCGGTTCTGTAGAAGTACAAGTTGCTTTTTTAACCGAACGTATCCGGTCCCTGGAGAGCCACTTTGTTAAACATAAAAAAGACAATCATTCCAGACGCGGTCTCATCATGATGGTAAGCAAACGTAAGAAGCTATTGAAATATCTTATGCGCAGAGACTACGACCAGTATCAAAACCTTATAAGTGAACTAGGTATAAGAGGTTAAAACAAAATAAAAAAGAAAGAAGAACAATGAAACCAAGAAAACAAACCATCGAACTAGCGGGGAAGACGCTAACACTTGAAACAGGCGTTATGGCTAAACAGTCAGCCGGCTCCGTAACAATAACATACGGAGACACCGTTGTCCTCTGTGCAGTTAATGCTGAAGCTGAACCGAGAGTAGGGCTTAATTTTTTCCCTCTTTCCGTTGAGTATCGCGAACGGTTTTATGCCGCCGGTAAGATTCCCGGCGGTTATTTCAAAAGGGAAGGACGACCAGCTGAGAAAGAGATTCTGGCAGGCCGCCTTACTGACAGGCCCATCCGGCCTCTTTTCCCTGAGGAATTCCGGTGTGAAACGCAGGTAATGATTAACCTTCTGTCATCCGACCAGGAGACACCAGCGGACATACTGGGTACTATAGGTACATCGGTAGCTCTCATGCTTTCCGATATTCCGTGGAATGGCCCTGTAGCCGCAGTGAGGCTTGGTTATTTGGATGAGAAACCTGTTGTTAATCCCACTTTCCAGCAGATTAAAGAGAGTAAACTCGATCTAGTCATGACTGGCACTGAAGAGGCCATCATTATGATGGAGGCTGAGGTAAAAGAGCTTTCTGATGAGGAAATCCTCACCGTGGTCCAGTACGGTCACGAAGTAATCAAGGATATCGTGAATTTCCAGAATGACTTCGTTAAGGGTATTGCAAAAGCAAAACGGGAGCTTGTAATCGATGATAAAGACCCTGCTCTAGTTGAAGCAGTGAACTCCAAAATGGGAGGGAAGATCCCAGGCCTGGTCTCCGGCGATGGCAAGAATGATCGGAGAAAGCTTGTGAATGATTTTAAGAATGAAATGATTGAATCCCTTGAAGAGGAATATCCTGACTGTGCCGGTTTGGTCAAAGGGATGATCGATGACGCAGTAAAGAAAGAGCTCAGGAGACGAATCCTTGAAGAAGGGAAACGCTCAGACGGACGGGGAATGGATGAAATTCGCCCCATCTCCATGTCTCAGGGTGTACTGCCAAGGGCTCACGGCAGTTCTCTTTTCACACGCGGAGAAACTCAGAGTCTGGCAACCGTCACACTAGGGACAAAATCAGACGAACAGTTTGTCGATGACCTTGACGGGGAGTTTAAGAAGCGTTACATGCTTCACTATAACTTTCCTCCTTTTAGCGTTGGAGAAGTAAAGCGATATCTTGGTGTCAGTCGGAGGGAGGTAGGTCACGGGAATCTTGCAGAGCGGGCCTTCCGTTTCGTCATGCCTGAGTTTGAGGATTTTCCTTACACAATTCGTGTTGTGTCGGACATTCTAGAATCGAACGGCTCGTCTTCGATGGCGACTGTTTGTTCAGCCTCTCTTGCTCTCATGGATGCCGGCGTGCCGATAAAATCTCACGTGGGTGGGATCAGCGTTGGTTTAATAACAGACGGTGACAAATCCGTCATGTTGACTGACATACTTGGTGAGGAAGATCACTTCGGAGATATGGACTTTAAGGTGGCAGGAACTAGGAATGGAATTACATCCTTTCAGGTTGATCTTAAGATTGCCGGTCTCTCAATGAATCTGGTAAAACAAGTGTTTGAGAAAGCGAAAGTAGGTCTCGAGTTCCTGCTTGATAAAATGGAAGCTGAAATCAGTCAACCGAAACAGACCCTGTCTGACTATGCGCCTAAGATAGATCATATTCAAATTGATCCTGAAAAGATTGGTGGAATCATCGGTCCTGGTGGCAAAATGATACGCTCAATCCAAAGTAATTTCGAATGTCAAGTTGAAGTGGATGATGATGGTATTGTGGTTATCTCCTCATTCAGCGCTGAGAATAATCAAAAAGCTAGAGACATGATCGAGGCCATCATAAGAGAGCCAGAAGTTGGGATGGTGTTCGAGGGGGAAGTCAAACGCATTATGAACTTTGGTGCTTTTGTTGAATTTTCTCCAGGTAAAGAGGGGCTTTGTCATATTAGTCAATTGGCTTATGAACGGACTGAAAAAGTGGAGGATGTGGTCAACATTGGTGATGTAGTGAAAGTTAAAATCATCAAAGTCGATGATATGAACCGTATTGATGTAAGCATGAGAGCTCTCCATGATCCCCCTGAAGGATGGGTTGAGCCCCCAAAGCGTGAACGTAGACCTCCTAGACGTGGCGGTGGTGGTTACGGTCGTCATTCAGGCAATCGTCCCCCGAGAAAAAATTTCTAACGCGGGGAACGATAGTCAACTAATAAAGGAACCGCTTAAATGAAATCTGAGATACCCGTCAGTCAACGTGCTGCGGGTATCGAATATGCTATACGCGATGTGGTGGTCCCAGCCACAGAATTGGAAAAGCAGGGACACCATATCATTAAGCTCAATATTGGCGACCCTCTCGCCTACAAAGGTTTTTCCACACCCGCGCACATGGTTGAGGCGGTTGAAGCAGCGCTGAGAGATCAAAGGAACGGCTACTCACCTTCTTACGGCATTCCTGAATTGAGGGAGGCTATTGCCGAAGATGAGCGAAAGAAACCTAACGGCGGATGGGAATGTTCACCTGATGATGTTTATGTCACCGCCGGCGTCACCGAGGCCTTACAAATACTGTTTGCCTCTTTCCTTGAACCGGGAGACAAAGTGCTTGCTCCAGGGCCTCATTATCCACCTTATATGGCCTATCCGCCCCTTTTTGACGGAAAGGTAATAGAATACCGCCTTAAAAGTGAAAATGGTTGGAAAATCGATTTTAATGACCTTGAGTCAAAACTGGATGAAAGGGTTAAGCTTCTAGCTGTCATCAATCCCAATAATCCTACTGGGGGCATAGTATCGGAGAATGATATAAAACGACTCATGGTGGTGGCATCAAAGGCACCTAATTGTACCATCCTCTCTGATGAGATTTATGATGGATATAATTTTTCTAATTCACACATTTCTACCGCTTCTCTGACAGAAGTACTACCCGTTATCACACTGAACGGTGTTTCCAAAGTGTTCTATGCACCAGGGTGGCGCGTTGGTTATATGGCGTTTCAAGACACCAGGGGACGACTCTCAAAGGTTCGCGACGGTGTTGAACGCCTCCTTAGGAGCAGACTGTGCGCCTCCACACCGGCCCAGTACGGCTTTTTAGCAGGCCTTACTGGTCCCCGGGACTGGATGGCGGTGTATCGCCAAAAACTTTTGGAGCAGCGGGATTATTGCGTTTCACGGATTAAGGGTATAGATGGCATGGAGTGTGAAACACCTGAAGGTGCTTTTTACATGTTTCCAAAACTGACCCGGGAAAAATGGGCGAATAACGATAAACAGTTTGTGCTGGATCTTCTCCATGAAGAACATGTGTTACTGGTACACGGTTCAGGTTTCAGTAGTGAATATGGTAGTGGTCATGTACGGCTTGTGTTTCTCCCGGGTACAGAGATCCTTGAGGAAGCATTTGACCGCATAAACCGGTTTATGAACTGAAACGAAGAAGTTGTTGAACTATGGTATCTTTTTCGTTAATATCAAGTAAAGCTTTAAACTATTCACATGGCGGAAAAGAAAATCAAAAAACTGTATTACTCTATCAGCGAAGTGAGCGAGATTACGCAGTTGAAGCAGTACGTTCTCCGATATTGGGAGACGGAGTTTCCCATGCTTCATCCCAAAAAGAATCGAGCTGGGAACCGCAGTTACCGTCAGTCAGACATTGACACCATCTTGAACATTAAGGATCTTCTTTATAATCAGAAATACACTATCGAAGGAGCGCGGGAAAGATTGAAGACAGGTAATGTGGAAGTTCCGTCATCAGATGCCAATACAATGAAATATCGAGAGCTGGTTAAAAGTATAAAAAAAGATCTGCAATCACTTCTCAAGAGCCTCAACAGTTAGGCTGCAATACTCTCCATTTTATTATTTTCAGGAATTTATCATGAGTAATTTGAAGAGCAAATTATTAGCTGAATTTCGGATACTGTACGGAGCGTGGCGCAGTCCGGTAGCGCACTGCAATGGGGTTGCAGGGGTCGCGAGTTCAAATCTCGCCGCTCCGACATATTTTTAGTTGACCATGATTCACCAATCATTACTAACAAGAGCTACCTTACTAGCTGTCTTTTTTTCATCGGCAATTGGCCAGCGAATTGAAGTCCCAATCACTGAATTCAAACTAGAAAATGGTCTGAACGTGATTCTTCATGAAGATCACTCCCTGCCAACGGTGAGCGTCAATGTGTGGTACCATGTAGGATCGGGTCGGGAGAAGCCGGGAAGAACAGGTTTTGCTCACCTTTTCGAGCACATTCTCTTTGAAGGTTCGGCCAACGTACCAGAAGGGATGTTTGACCGATGGCTTGAAGAGGCCGGAGCGAGAAATAACGGTTCAACTACTGAAGACCGTACTAACTATTTTGAAGATCTGCCATCGAACGCACTCGAACTTGCCTTATTTCTTGAGTCGGACAGGATGGGGTATCTCCTTGACGTAGTGACATCTGATCATGTTGACGGCCAACGTGATGTGGTGAAAAACGAGCGAAGACAGCGAATCGAGAACCAACCCTACGGTCGTATTCGCATTACTTTGCCGGAGTTACTTTATCCTAAGGATCATCCCTATAGTTGGTCTGTTATTGGATCTATGGAGGATCTCTCCGCTGCAACTGATGAGGACGTTAAAGAGTTCTTTCGGGACTTCTATGGACCAAATAACGCCAGTCTTGTTGTGGCAGGGGATATACAAACAGAGAAAGCAAAAAAACTGATTGAACATTGGTTCAGCGATGTGCCGAGAGGAAGAGAGCCTCCACATGTTTCTTTGCCTGAGGCATCACTTGAAAATGAAAAGCGTGTTTTTTTTCAAGACCGAGTACAGCTTCCCATGATTCACATGGCGTGGCTTTCCCCACCTATCTTTACTGAAGAGGACACAAAGCTTGATGTACTGGCGGATATTTTATCGGACGGAAAGAACTCTCGACTTTATAAGATACTTGTTTATGAACAAGAAGCAGCGCAAACGGTGTCGGCTTATCAGTCGTCGAATAAATACTCATCCAGTTTCAACATCTTTGCTTTGGCGAAACCTGGACATACCCTGGATGAACTTGAAGGATTGATCATTACGGAAGTTGATAGGGTAAAGAACATAAGTATAACCCAGCGTGAACTGGAACGTGTGGTAAATCAGTATGAGGCATCATTCTTCCGAAGTATTGAAATGGTCGGTGGTTTTAGAGGAAAAGCTGATCGTCTTAATTCCTATTATTTTTTTAAGGGTCAGGCCGATTACTTCAACGAGGACCTAAATAGATACCGATCGGTCTCAATTTCTGATGTGACTAATTCCGCTAAAAGGTTCTTACCATGGGACAAACGGGTTGTAATCAGCGTGGTTCCTGAAAATGCGCCTGAAATGGCGGCGAAAAATTCTACGGAGATTCATCCAAAATGATACGCCGATTAAGGGTCAAAGTGTTTCAAAAAGTGATTCTCCTCTTTATTGTCGCCATTTTCTCCTGTCAGCCTGTGAAGGTTGAGGTCCCACCAGCACAAACTGTTGAAGCACCAGATAGAAGCGGCCCACCAGAGTCCAGCGTTCCCAAGAAATTGATTTTGCCGGAGATACAGACTTTTGTTCTATCCAACGGTATTCCAGTCTATCTAATGGAAAAACACTCTGTCCCCATCGTTCAGATAATCCTCCAGGTCAATGCAGGAGGAATCCACGATCCTGAGGATAAGATTGGCCTTGCTTCATTTACAGCTTCCATGCTTGATGAGGGAGCGGGTGGAAAAGATGCTCTTCAACTGGCAGACGCCATGGACTTTCTCGGTGGTAATCTTAGCACAGGTTCTGGCCGGTATAATTCAACGGTCTCTTTGAATGTACCGGTGGCGAAGCTCAGTGAGGCGATGGTTCTCATGGCGGATGTTGTTCTTAGGCCAGAGTTCCCAGAAAGTGAGTTGAACAGATTAAAGGTCCGAAGCCTCACATCTTTACTGCAGGAAAGGGACAGTCCCAACGCAATCGCTCGGGCTGCCTATAATAAGGTACTTTATGGAGACCACTTGTTTGGTAGGAAGATAGATGAGTCGAACATCAAATTGACCTCAATACTCGATCTTAAGTCCTTTCACAAAGACCATTATATATCAAACAATGCCTCCTTCATAGTCGCAGGTGATATTGATATGGCTACCATGAAGGAATATCTTGAGAATCATTTTGGTAATTGGGTTGCCGGTGATAATGTATCCATTGTTATTCCTCAAGTACCGCAAGTTAATGCGCGAACGATTTATCTTGTAGACAAGCCTGGATCCGCTCAGTCAATTATCATAATTGGAAGGATAGCTGTTTCCCGATATTCAGAAGATTTCTATCCCATCACAGTTATGAATACTGTGCTGGGAGGTTCGTTCACCTCACGCCTGAATAATAACTTAAGGGAGACTCACGGCTATGCGTACGGCGCAGGATCGAGATTTAGCATGGGTAAACATAAAGGTCCCTTCACGGCATCTGCATCTGTGCAG
>DTTI01000061.1 GCA_012964825.1 Candidatus Neomarinimicrobiota bacterium | reverse complement strand
CGGACTGGACTCGAACCAGTAACCTACGGCTTAGAAGGCCGTTGCTCTATCCGGTTGAGCTACCGGGGCCAATATGTAATTTACCGCCGCTCAAAGACGGCAACAATTAAAGGGTGAAAACAGGGTTTACGCCGACACCGGCTCACGCATGCTGTTGAATGTCTCTTCCATAAGGGCAAGACCTTTATTGAGGAGATCCGGCGTTGTGCCGTAACCGATCCGTACATGGTTCTCCACACCGAACCATTTCCCCGGCATGATGAGAACACTTTTCTCATCTCGGATCTTCTCAATCAGCTCAATGGAGGGAACATCCAGATGATACTCGGGAAAAGCGATGGCTGCCGCTTCCGGTGGTGTAAATGAAAACAGACCGTCCTGGCTTTCAATCCAGTCCGTGAGGATGGCGAGATTGGTCTTAAGAAACTGGTGTGTCCCGGCCAGAAGTTCCTTCCGCCTGTCCGGTTGGAGCACCTTGGTGGCCACAGTATCACTGATCAACCCCACTGAGATGGTGGTATAGTCATGAAGCTTCCACAGTTCCCAGATGGTGTCGGGATCGGTAACAGACCAACCAAGCCGCAAACCTGGAAGGCGATACGCCTTTGAGAGCCCTGAGTTGACTATATCTTTTTTACGCCCCGAATAGACGGTGGGTGACTCTACGCCGGACAGTTCTGCACCACGGTACACCTCATCAGAGAGAAGATAAAGGTCGTACTCATCAGCAATCCGTCGAACTCCCGCCATAGCCTCAGTGGACATGATGGCACCTGTGGGATTGTTGGGCGTGCAGACTGCGATCATTTTGGTCTTTGTCGTCACAAGGGAGCTCAGTTCATCCAGATCCATCTGCCAGTTCAGTTCCGGTCTTAACCGGATCTCTTTCACCTCTACACCAATACTGCTGGCCAGGGTTCCGATCTGAAGGTAGTTAGGTACCATGTAGATCAGCTCATCTCCCGGCTCTAGGAGTGTCATAGTGCAAAGAAAATTGGCCTCAGCTGAGCCGTTGGTGATAAGAACATGATCGGGAGTAGAGCCGGGGTACATGGCCGCCACCACCTCCCGGAGACCGGCAGTCCCGTTGGCTTCAGTGTAGTAGAGCACCATACGAGACACCTCTTCCAGCTCTTCCGGCGTCAAAACATCATTAAGTGTCAGAGGATGGACCCCACTCTCCGAAAGGTTGTAATCCACAGCGTGTTCCCAGACTGACATGTTCCGCTCAAGTTCAAATGTTTTGAATTTCATCTGATTCTCCTTTTACGGTTTTCAATTTTCCAAGGCCTCATAAACTGCCGTTGCAATTTGGATGTCCTGAACAGCTACACCTGTTAGATCTGCCACGGTGATCTGATCACCGGAGGTCCTGCCTGGTGACTTGCCGCTAATGATACTCCCTAACTCCACCAACTCTCCTTCCGAAACAGTCCCTTCCCGCAGGCACCATGCGATCTCTCCCCGCTCCCGGCACTGTGGAATACTGTCCGCCACTACCAGATCCGCATTGGCCAGAATGGCACCATCCAGTTCCCGCTTTTCGTGGGTGTCAGACCCCATGGCGGTGATGTGTGTACCGTGAGAAATGTCAGTAGCGCTAAGCAGCGGTTGGGTAGCCGGTGTGGTGGTAACAATAAGATTGCTCTGCTGAGCCACCTCCGCTGGTGAATCACAAATGGTAACGGTGTAACCTTTGGACGTCATATCGCTTTTATAAAGTGCCACCTTTTCAGGTGTGCGGCCCCACACCGCCACCTCCTTGCACTCTACCACGCCGTCCAAATATTCAACCTGCAGTCTCGCCTGGATACCCGTACCAATGACACCAATGGCGGTCACTTCCTCCGGTCCAAGCTGTTTCGCCGAAATGGCTCCCGCCACCGCCGTACGAACATCCGTAAGAAACGCTTCATCGTGAAGTACGCAGACCGGCTCCCCCGTTTTTTGCCTGAAAAGTAGCATCATGCCGCTGCCACCGGGGAGCCCCAATTTCTCGTTCTGGTAAAAGCCAGAAGCGATCTTGATGCAGTAATATTCGTCCCCTTGGATGTAGCCGTACTTGATGTGGACATCGCCGGGCGGATCTTTGAACACCAGTTCCCCCACCGGCGGGACTACGGATCGCCCATCGGAGTAAGCCACAAACCCTTCCTCAATAAGTGGCATAAGGTCCACTCCCTCCAAGACTGACTTGATCTGATCCAGAGAATAGGTTTTCACAAAAGTTCTTTCAGCGTCTTTGTGCTAATGTTGGCACCACACAGCACGATTGCCACCTGCTTGCCGGACCACCGGTCTTTCTGTTTCAGAAACCCGGCAATGGCCATAGCGGCGGACCCTTCGATTAGCATGTTGTGGTTTTTCATAAATGCCCCAAACGACTCTGCAATCTCACGCTCCGTAATGAGAACATAATCGTCCACAAGTTCACGGCAAAGCTCAAAAGTGATGGCCCCCTCCTCCACACCGCCGGCGGTGCCATCTGACAGGGTGGGTTTCGACTCCATATCCAGTATTCTTCCCGCTTCTACGGACTTGTGCATGACAGGCGAATTCTCTGGTGAGCAAGCCACTACAGTCACATTTTTTTCGCCTTTCATGGCACCGGCCATGCCGGAGATGAGTCCCCCGCCGCCCAGAGAGACGAAAAGGGCTTCTACATCCGGCAACTGTTTTATGAGCTCTACCCCCACCGTCCCCTGCCCCGCCACGATTTCAGGATCGTTATAAGGAGACACATAAGCCACTCCATTTTCTGAAGCATAAAGGCGCCCTGCTGTTTCCGCCACCAAACAATCATCCCCTTCTTTTACTATTTTTGCACCGTAAGCCTTAATGGCTTTAAGCTTGGCGGGAGAGGCGTTTTCAGGCACAAAAATGGTACACTTTGTTTCCAGCAGGGATGCTGCACGGGCCACGGCTGCGCCGTGATTCCCTGTGGAGGCGGACACTACTCCGGAAGATCTTTCCTCGTCCGAAAGAGAAAGCAGTTTGTTTACTGCACCTCGAAACTTGAAAGAGCCGGTGTGCTGCAGGTTCTCGCACTTGAACCAGACGTGGGCACCTGTCTCCTCACTGAGCCAGTGAGAGTGTTCCACAGGCGTTTCCCGGACAAAACTTTTGATCAGGTGTGCGGCATCGAGGGCGGACTGGTGAAAATTCATCATTTGTAATTACCCGTTGAAAAGCCGGGAAAGATAACGGAAAATACGAGGGTGTCCAGCCACATCAAATTGTTTTGAAATGACGAGGGAGACAAACTGATGATAGACTCAACCATTGAAGGAAGGATCAAAGTCCTCCGCATGAACCACGGTCCCGCCAACGCCATGGATCTGCCGTTTCTCACTGCCGTGGCCGAAGCCTTCATTCCAGATGACAACTTCGACGGCGCGGTCCTCACGGGTAATGGTCGCTTTTTCAGCGCCGGTCTGAATATTGTGAGTCTCACGGAAGGGAACGATGACAATGCCTGGAACGTTATCGAAACTTTGGGCCGTGCCTTTATGAGCATTATGACCTTCCCAGGCCCCGTTGTGGCCGTTGTGGATGGTCACGCTGTGGCCGGCGGGTGCCTCCTGGCCATGTCGTGTGACCACCGTATCGGCGTACCAGGTGACTATAAAATGGGACTGAATGAACTGGCCCTGGGCCTCGACCTCCCCGCCATTGCCCTGGTAGCTGTCCGGAGATGTGTCCCGGCCAATCGCCAGTTTGAAGTGACCTCTCTCAGCCAATTCTACTCACCGGAAGAAGCGGTTGCGCTCGGTATACTTAACGAGATCAATAATGATGCCGAAACAGAGGCGCTAAAAATGTCAACCTCCTTGGCGGACTCCCTTGCCCCCTTTCAGCGGCTGAAGAAAAATCTAAACGCGCCGGCACTGGAAATGTTTGAAAAAGGGGGCGACTCGACAGATGAATTCATCCGACAGTGGAAAACGCCGGAAAGCCAGGCCAAGATCAAGGCGGCCGTAGAAAAAATGAAGAAGTCGTGAACTACTGGCCGTTCAGCTTCCGACAGCCATAACCGCAGTTCCATAGGCCAGTATCTCTGAAGTATTGGACATGACCATGGAGGTGGTAAACCGTATGTCTGTAATGGCATTAGCTCCCATCTCTTCGGCCCGCTCAATCATCCGCTGCTGAGCCTCTTCCCGGGACTCAGCCATCATCTCCGTATACTCCTTGATCTCACCTCCTATGACGGTCCGGAGTGAAGCAACAATATCTTTTCCCACATGCCTGGCACGGATGGTACTGCCTTTCACCAATCCTTTTGATTCGGTTATGGCATGACCGGGAATTGTCGAAGATGTAGTTAGAATCATGACCTTACTCCTTTAAAAGACTCACCTTTGGAATCAGAAACTCTCTCCTTTATCATGCTTGCCAGCACCAGCAGTCCGCCCACCACGATAAGGGCCACGGCGATCCTCATCTTACTTGGAATAAAAACTATTATTTTCAGGAGTTCGTAAATAATATAAAAAGCAATTATGACAACCCCCGCTAGCAACATAAAAACACCTGATGTTCTCATTTTGCTTCTCCCGATTTCTGATATGGAATAAGTATCTCTTTCAGCAATGTATTGATCTCTTCCGAGCTCAGCGGAATGGCCACGCCGTCCAGATCAACGGTAGTGTGCTGGCCCCGCATCACCATCATGCGTACTTCCCGCTGGAGAGCCAGTGCCGCTTCCCGGTCCAGCTTCATGTCGCCCAGGTCGATGCCGGATATATCTATTCCTTCTTCTGCCAGAGGGGCAAGTATTTTTCCAAGGATTTCCTTTTGATCTGTCATGGCACTTTTAGCTTCCAAACCTGTTAACCAAACCCTAAAAGAAATTAATTCACTTGCACTGGACATCATCGTACATTTTCTCAATATTCGACATAGGACAAGCCCATGAAGATCTGGACATTCGAGGGTGGATTTGACGAGAATCTCACCTACCTTTTTTCCGATGGCGCCTCTGAGGATGCCGCTATCGTCGATGCGGCGATCCCGCTAAGCAACCTTAAGTCCACTATTAATGAGAACGGTCTCACCCCGTCAAAATTTTTGGTGACACATACCCATTTTGACCACACTGCCCATCTGGAGGAATATGCATCCGCTTATCCAAACGCTGAAGTGTGCGTCATGGGCGGCTCCGGCCGGTGGCAGAATGAACAGGCCCTCTCCCATGGTGACACCGTTCAGATCGGTGGTCTCACCGCTACTGCCATCCACACACCGGGCCACACGCAGGACAGCACCTGCTTCCACGTAGAAGACTCCCTTTTCAGTGGTGACACCATTTTTGTGGGCCGGACAGGACGGACCATCGGCGCGGGCAGCGATACCCGGCAGCTTTACCGTTCTATATCCGGGAAGCTGCTGACCCTTCCTGGTAACACCTCCATCTACCCCGGTCACGATTACGGCCCGGTGCAGAAGATTTCCATGGAAGAAAATATTGAAATGAGTCCACTCCTTCAGGCGACGGACGAAGACGATTTCGTCAGAAGGATGGAAGAATATGAACGATCACGTTAGTCAAAAATCTAACTAAGGAGAGATGAAATGAAACGTTACGCATGGGGACTCCTCACCGGTGCTATGCTGACGGCTTGCTTTATCGTGGTGACCGCTACGGCAAGTCCTCAGGATGATTCCATCAAGGTCTATATGGGCCAGCTGGAACAGTTCCTCCGAGATGAGATGTCCAGAAGCACCACGGCTGGTCGGTTTCAACTGCAGTCTTTCAGTATCGACCGGACCCATTGGCACTACATGATGGACACGGCCACTGGTAAGCTCTACAGAATGGAGCTCGGCCGCACGCCCGACAGGAGCCAGTGGACACTCATGGCCCAGGGGCTCATTGAAGAACCGCCTCCGGCCGAAGCCGAAACGGAAACAGTCGAGAACTAGTGGCACCGCGAAAGCGGAAAACAGCCGAACGGCTCACGTTCGTTGAGCCGGAACTTTCGGCAGAAAACGAGGTTCGATTCCAATATGGTATTGATCTTTTCAACACCGGTCACTACTGGGATGCCCACGAATCGTGGGAGGAGATTTGGCAGGAACTGGGCGACGAGCCTGAAGATGACTGGGAGATCCTTCTCCGGGGACTTATTCAGATCGCCGCAGGATTACACTGCCTCTTTTTGAAAAAGGAACGGGGATCAAGAGGAAATCTCAAGAAAGGATGGTCAAAGATCGCCCTGCGCGAGGACCATTTCCTCGGCCTGGATCTAAAAAGCCTAGCCCGTGAAGTTGAACGATGCCTCGACTGCCCGGACCGTATGACCGGCTATATCATAAAAAGAGAGTTGACCAATGAAACTGTATAAACTGTTGAAGCGGACAGGAATCTTTTTTCTCTTCTTTTTTTCTTTTTCCTGTTCCCGGTCATCTATAGATCTCCAGGAAGCCACTGCAGGAGATATCCTAACCGCCGTGGCTGAGCATAAGGGAGAAAAGGCTGTGTTGGTAAACTACTGGGCCACTTGGTGTGGCCCCTGTGTAGAGGAGTTTCCCATGGTCGTAGAACTTTCCAAAAAATATGCTGACGTGGCCGTTGTGTTGTTCGTTTCAGCTGATTGGTTGGACGAAAAAGAGAGGGCGAAGGAATTTCTTAAGAAGCAGGGGGTAAAAGGACTTTCTTTCATTAAAAATCAGACCGATAATGAATTTATTGATGGTATCCACAAAGATTGGTCCGGGGCCCTGCCCTTTACCATCGTATACGGTAAGAATTCAGGAAATGTTGTAGATTCCTGGGAAGCAAAAAAGTCTGAAGCAAGATTTGTTGAAGCATTTAATAAAGCAATTAACGAAGGAGTAAAATCATGAAAAAATCCTTGATATGGATACTTCCATTAATGCTTTTGACCGCTGCCGTGGCAGGCGAGCTGGACCTCGGTTCCGAAATGCCTTTGGCGGAAATAAAAATGGCCGATGTAAGCGGAAAAAATGTGAGTCTGAAAGACGCCATGGGTGAGAACGGCCTGCTGGTTGTTTTCTCCTGCAATACCTGCCCCTGGGTAGACGCCTGGGAAGACCGGTATATTTCGGTCTCAAAGTTGTCCCAGAAAAAAGATGTGGGCATGATCGCCATAAATCCCAATCAGGGAAGCCGGAATAAAGGCGACGGCATGAATGACATGCAGTCTCGAGCCAAGAAAGCAAAGTATGATTTCTACTACACTCTGGACAAGGAGTCGAAACTGGCTTCCGCATTCGGTGCCACCCGTACACCTCACATTTACCTTTTCAACAATAAAGGTACGCTGGTCTACCGCGGTGCCATCGATGACAATGCCAGAAGGCCAAAAAAGGTAGAGAATCCCTACCTGATGGATGCCATTAACGCTATGGTTGCTGGCGAAAAGATAAACACGGCTTCTACTAAGGCTCTGGGATGCGGTATCAAATACACTACTAATAACTAAATTGTCTTAACAGTCGCGGGGTGTGGCGCAGCCCGGTAGCGCACCTGCTTTGGGAGCAGGGGG
>DTTI01000060.1 GCA_012964825.1 Candidatus Neomarinimicrobiota bacterium | reverse complement strand
TAGAGCAGCGGAATCATAATCCGCGTGTCGGGGGTTCAAGTCCCTCCTCCGCTACTGATTAAAATGTAGCAGTTTCTCCTCGAGAAAACAGGAACTTAGTAAGGAAAAAGAGTAGCTTAAACGCTACCCTTTTGGGTAAGTGATTTTTACGGAGTTTATAGATTATCTACGCATTATGATCAATCTCAACTTGGAATCGAAACCGACGGGGGACAGTCGGGATGAAAGAAGCACACATTTTTCGGTGCATTCATTCAACTATATTGATTAAGTTTTTCACATAATTATTTTCACATAATTATTAAATAGTTTAGATCATAAAGGAATAATAATAAGGAGATAACATGCTATTTCATGCAACTCATACACACAGTTACCAGACCTGCCACGCTCATGATGAGAATAGAAAGGCTAAAGTGGTGGAAGCCGTCCAGGCTTCTGAAGAAATCGGGATCAAGATCCACGGCATCTATGTTGATCCGCCGGGACATAGTGCATACTTTGTCTTGGAAGCGGACACCATGGAACAGGTGGTCAAATTCTTTGACCCCATGTTTGAATTAGGCGATACTGATATTCATCCAGTTATGAGCATGCAGGCTGCTCTTGACGCATTAAAAAGTACTGATTAAATAAATTTTACTGTCAACTCATACATCAAGCCCCACTTTCGTGGGGTTTTTTGTTAAGAAACATACCCTTTTTCTTTGTACTAAAATGAAAATTAAGTCTTATCTGCTCTCTATAACTCTTACGACTGTTCTTATGGGCATAGGAGATAATCATTTTATCTCAAATCAATTGGAAACGGTCTCAGTCAGTGAGGCGCCGGTGGTTGATGGAAATGTTATGGATGACCCGGTTTGGGAGATTGCACCTGTTGTCACATCATTCACACAACAAACACCAGATGAGGGGGAGAGCATATCTGAAAAAACTGAAGTGCGGGTCATGTACTCTTCAGAAGCACTTTACGTAGCGGTAGTCTGCTTTGACAGTGAGCCGGAACGAATCGTTGTATCTGATACACGCCGCGACGCTTCACTGAAGGATTCTGACAGCTTTCGGTTTATTTTGGACACCTTTCATGACAAACAGAACGGTTACATTTTTGGTACCAATCCTGCCGGAATCGAATATGATGCGCAGGTGAATAAAGAAGGACAAGGTGGATTTAACACGGGGCGCCAGTCTGTTGGGGCCGGCGGTGCCTTCAACCTTAACTGGGACGCAGTTTGGGAAGTTCAGACAGTTGTGGGCGATTTCGGCTGGAGTGCTGAATTTGCTATTCCGTTCAAAACTCTACGATTCAAAGAAATCGAAGAACAACAATGGGGCATTAACTTCGAGAGGGTCATTGCAAGGAAGCAGGAAGACGCTTACTGGATACCAATCCCCAGGCAGTTCAACATAAATCGTGTTTCCATTGCTGGTACATTGACGGGTCTTGTCATAACCAACCCTAAAAATCTGAAAATAATACCTTATGGATTAGGACAGACTTCTACCGAAGCCGCAGGCCAGAGCCAGCTCGGTTTGGATGCCAAATACAGCCTCACATCAAGTCTTACCTTAGATTTTACCTACAATACAGATTTTGCTCAGGTAGAAGCTGATGAAAAACAGATTAACCTTGACAGGTTCAGCCTTTTTTTTCCGGAAAAAAGGTCCTTCTTTCTGGAGAATGCCGGTCTTTTTTCCGTAGGTGAGCCAACCTATTATGGGCCCGATATTGAAATGTTCTTCAGTAGACGAATCGGTATCGGTCCTGGTGGATCATCAGTGCCCATTTTAGGAGGTGCCCGGTTGACGGGGACTGCCGGCGGATTGAATATTGGTGTCCTCAATATGCAAACT
>DTTI01000059.1 GCA_012964825.1 Candidatus Neomarinimicrobiota bacterium | reverse complement strand
AAATGAACCAGCGAAGCTTAGCATTATCTTTGATCTTGCTATTGGGCCTTCTTTTTTCATCCGTAAACGGTGCTACAATAACCGGGACTGTCAAAGATTCTGTTACAGGTGACCCTCTATTGGGAGCCAATGTATTCCTTGTAGGGACAAGCTTTGGTGACGCGGCAGATAAAAATGGATCATACTCTTTTTCCAATGTTCCTTTTGGGGATTATCTTATCAAAGCCACCTATATTGGTTATACTACCAAAGAGGATAGCATCACTGTAACGGACGGCCAGGATCTGACCTATGATTTCAGGCTGTCATACACGACGATAGAGGGGGAGATGGTGACAGTCACTGTTCAGGCAAGAGGGCAGATGAGCGCTATAAACCAGCAACTGTCATCTCGGTCGATTGTGAATGTGGTCTCGTCAGATCGTATTCAGGAATTGCCTGATGCCAATGCAGCTGAATCAGTGGCCCGTCTTCCCGGTGTATCCATTCAAAGAGAAGGGGGAGAAGGCAACAAGGTGGTTATCCGTGGGCTTTCTCCCAAGTACAATGCTGTGACTATTAATGGAATTCGCATGGCGTCAACGGATAGTGATGACAGAAGCACTGATTTAAGCATGATTTCCCAGTATATGATTGAAGGGATTGAAGTAACAAAGGCCGCTACACCGGATAAAGATGCCGATGTTCTCGGTGGCACGGTGAATTTCAGGATAAAAAAGGCGGCTGAAGGATTCAAATATAATTTTATTGCTCAGGGAAGTAACAATGCTCTCAGACAGACCTACAACGATTACAAGCTTGTAGCTGATGTAAGTAACCGTTTCGTGGGGAACCGTTTTGGAATTGTGGGACAGATCGATACAGAAAAACGAAACAGGAGCTCTAATGAATTAGGGGCCAACTACTGGATAAACGGGCCCTCCCTGGTTGATACAAACATAGTTTTGGTTTCGAGTTTAGGTCTTCGTGATGTTACACGAATAAACGACCGATTGAACGGGCTGTTTGTCCTGGATGCGAATATTCCTAATGGAAACATCAGTTTAACGAACCTATACAGCAGAATTGATAAAGATGAAATCCTGCATAGCACTAACTATGGTATTGTTCAAGATTCACGCTCATTTGGAACTTCTGATATTCAGAGAGTCATCACGGTCGCTACGAATTCACTTTTATATGAGCAACAATTTTCAGGGATCAAGGTTGATGCTTTTTTAGCTCATTCTTTTTCAGGAAACGTATCTCCTAGAACTCTCAGCTGGTCTTTTACTGAACCAAATGCCTTTAAAAATCCAGATCTGAATGCTGCTCCTGAGGATGTACCGTCTTTTGCCAGGAATGACACTATTGACGCATTTTTAACAGGTGTAAACATGGACTCTTCTGCAAACAAAGAAACAGAAATCTCGCGAGGCGTAAATGTAGAATTTGATTTCAACTTCTCAAGACAAGTTTCAGCAAAAATAAAATTAGGAAACAAATACAGGACAAAGAGAAGATATTATGATCGGTTCAGGCGTTTTTCACCCCTTGCCTGGGGCAGTTGGCAAAATGCTCGAGATAAGATTTTGAAAGCCTATCCTGAGATGCAGGAATGGTCAGCTTTGGGCACCCAGTTTCTTTCCCTTCTCGGTTTTATGGATTATAACTACCAACCTGTTAATTTTCTCAATGGCAATTACGAACTGGGCCCCGTCTCAGATCCATCGTTGCTTAATGGTGTATATGAACTACTGCTACCTCATGATGTGATGAGAAATGATTGGTCAGCTTCTCTTCTCAATGATTATTCAGGCAATGAAGAATACGGTGCAAGGTATATCATGGTTGATCTCAAACTCGGCTCAAGAATCAATTTCATAACAGG